>CAIPGK010000647.1 GCA_903864575.1 uncultured Chloroflexota bacterium | reverse complement strand
GCTCCCGGTCGCGCCGCCGGTGATCGCTTCGGAACCGCCGCTCGACGGCGCGGCCGGTGCGCCCGGTGCCGATGATGACGGCCTGGCCGAGATTTCCCTGCCCATCGAGGGGATGACCTGCGCCTCGTGCGTGCGCCGGGTGGAGCGCGCGCTGGAAAAGACGCCGGGGGTGACCTCGGCCGCGGTCAATCTGGCGACCGAACGGGCCAGCGTGTCGTTCGATCCCGCCGCGGCGGACCTCGCTTCCCTGAAGAAGGCGGTGGAGAGCGCGGGGTACACGGTCGGGGAGATCGCGGTATCGGCGCCGCTCCCGGTTTCGGCGGCGGTCTCGTCCGCGCCGATCGCGCTCGCCCCGGAGGCCGATCCCCGCGAGGCGGCGCGAGACCGCGAACTCGCGTCCCTGAAGCGCAAGTGGGTCGTGAGCCTGATCGTCGGGCTGGCGATGATGGCGCTGATGTACCTGCCGCTGCCCGTGCCGATGTCGGTCATCGCGCCGATCCTGCTGATCGCGGCGACGGTCGTGCAGGTATGGGCTGGCGGGTCCTTCTACCGCGCGGCATGGGCGGCGGCAACGCATCGCGCGGCCGACATGAACACGCTGGTGGCGGTGGGAACCTCGGTCGCCTTCGGCTACAGCGCGTTCGTCACGCTCTGGCCGCAACTGGCCGCGCGGTGGGGCTTCGCGCCCAATCTCTATTTCGAATCCGCCGTCATCATCATCGCCCTTGTGCTGCTCGGCCGCTGGCTGGAGGCCCGCGCGAAGCGGCAGACCGGCGCGGCGATCAAGGCGCTCATGGGGCTGCAGCCACGAACCGCGCGGGTCGTCCGCGATGGCCGCGAGGTCGACATCCCGATCGCGCAGGTGGCCGCCGGGGATCTCGTGCGGGTCCGGCCCGGTGAGAAGGTCCCGGTCGATGGCGAGGTGGTCGAGGGGGCGTCCTCGCTCGATGAGGCGATGCTGACCGGCGAGAGCCTCCCGGTGACGAAGCGGCCCGGCGATACGGTCTTCGGCGCGACGGTGAACGGCGCCGGAAGCTTCGTCTTCCGGGCCACGAAGGTCGGGCAGGACACCACGCTGGCGCAGATCGTCCGGCTGGTGGAGGAGGCGCAGGGGTCGAAGGCGCCCATGCAGCGGCTGGCGGACACCATCGCCGGATGGTTCGTCCCGGCGGTGCTGGCGCTCGCGTTGTTGACCTTCCTCGGATGGCTGATCTTCGGCCCGTCCCCGGCGCTCACCTTCGCGATCCAGGCCGCGGTCGCGGTGCTGGTCATCGCCTGCCCGTGCGCCCTCGGGCTGGCCGCTCCGGTTGCCGTCATGGTCGGGGCCGGCGAGGCGGCGCGGCACGGCATCCTCGTGCGCGGCGGCGAGGCGCTGGAGGCGGCGAAGCACATCGACACCATCGTGCTCGACAAGACCGGAACCATCACCGCCGGAAAGCCCGTCGTGACCGAAATCGTCGTCGCCCCCGGCTGGCAGCCCGCCGAGGCCCTGCGGATCGCCGCGGCGGTAGAGACGCAATCGGAGCATCCGCTCGGCGCGGCGATCGTGGCTCGCGCGGAATCCGATGCGCTCGGCGCGCTTCCCGCCGCGTCCGGGTTCGCCTCGGTCACCGGGTCGGGCGTGCGCGCGGAGGGCGAGGGCCGCGCCGTCGTCGCCGGCAACCGGGCGATGCTGGAGCAGTCCGGGATCGAGCCCGGCGAACTTGCCGCGCGCGCCGACGAACTGGCCGCCGGCGGTGCGACGCCCGTCTACCTTGCGGTGGATGGCCAGCCCGCGGCCGTCTTCGCCATCGCGGACCCGATCAAGCCGGGCTCCCCCGAGGCCGTGCAGCAGCTCGAGGCGCTCGGGCTCGAGGTCTGGATGGTGACCGGCGACAACGCCCGCACCGCCGGGGCCGTCGCCAGCATGGCCGGGATCAGCCGGATCATGGCCGACACGATGCCCGACCAGAAGGCGGCGAAGGTCCGCGAATTGCAGGCGCAGGGCCGCACCGTGGCGATGGTCGGCGATGGCATCAACGACGCGCCCGCCCTCGCCCAGGCCGATCTCGGCATGGCGATGGGCGCGGGGACCGACGTGGCGATGGCCGCCAGCGACATCACCCTCGTCGGGGGCGACCTCCGCGGCATCGTGACCGCCATCGCGCTCTCCCGGCGCACGGTGGGGACGATCCGGCAGGGGCTGTTCTGGGCCTTTGCCTACAACATCCTGCTGATTCCTGTGGCGATGGGGCTGCTCTATCCCTTCACCGGCAGGCTGCTGGACCCCATTCTCGCGGCGGCGGCGATGGCGATGAGCAGCGTCAGCGTGGTCACCAACGCCCTTCGCCTGCGGGGGTTCGAGGTTCCGGACAGCGCCGGGGAGATCCTGCACCCGCCCCTGAAGGCGCGGATCGCCGACTGGGGGTATCTCGCCGGGATCGGCGCCGTTGCCATCGCCGTCGGCGCGCTCGCCCTGCGGTATGCGCCGCAGAGCCACCAGATGGACGTGGCCGCGCCGATGGCGATGGGGCAGTCCGGTTCAGGGCAGGTGCTCGCGCCTGACCGCACGATCGGCCTGGAGGTGATCTCCGGCATGCTCCAGGGCGAGCCGCCCATTGGGCTCGCGCCGAACGAGGCGGCCATCCTGCGGGTCGTCAACCGGGACGGCCACGACTACCGGGTGAGCATTCACCCCGCCGATGCCCCGATGATCCTCGACCACCTCGCGAGCGGCGAATTCCCCGGCGCGGACCTGCCCGGGAACGGCGAGGCCATGCTCGCGGTCTCGGTTCCCGACCCGGCGCGAACGGTCATCATGGTCACCGGCCACGATGGAGTGATGACCCACCGGGCGCTCGCGAAGTAGCGCGGAGAGCGTGAAAACATCGAGCCCCGGGCTGACCTTCAGTCCGGGGCTCCTTTCCATACGATTCATGAAGGATCAGTCCGCCACCGAGCCAGCCGCGAGCCGCTCGTTCTCATCGAGCGGAAGTGCCCGCTGCGCGCCTTCCGGCAGGGCGCTCTTGGCCGCCCCGATGAAGTCCCGGAAGAGCGGATGCGGGTTGGTCGGGCGGGAGATCAGCTCCGGGTGGAACTGCACGCCGACGAAGAACGGATGATCCTTCAGTTCCATGATCTCGGCGAGACGGCCGTCCGGCGATGCCCCCGAGACGATCAGCCCAGCATCGGCAAGTTGCTGACGGTAGGCGTTATTGAGCTCGAACCGGTGGCGATGGCGCTCGTTGACCAGCGGCTCGCCATAGGCGGCGGCGGCGCGGGTCCCCGGTCCCAGCTGGCAGGGCCACAGGCCAAGCCGCATGGTGCCGCCCATCTGCACGCCCTTCTGATCGGGCATTAGGTCGATGATCGGGAAGGGGGTCCCCGGCTCGATCTCGGTCGAGTTCGCGCCCGTCATGCCGAGCACGTTGCGGGCGACCTCGATCGCCGCCATGTGCAACCCGTAGCACAGCCCGAGATAGGGCACGCCCCGCTCGCGGGCGAACTTCGCCGCCGCGATCTTGCCCTCCGTGCCGCGCGGGCCGAATCCTCCCGGCACGAGGATGCCGGAGACCGTCCGCAGCACCCGGTCCAGTTCCTCCTCGGTCGCGGTCTCGGCGTTGACCCAGACGATCTCCGGGTCGACCTCGTGATGCAGGCCCGCGTGAACGAGGGACTCCATCACGCTCATGTAGGCGTCCGGCAGTTCGACGTACTTGCCCACCAGCGCGATGCGGAGCAGCTTGCGCGGCTTTCGGATGTCCTCGACCAGCTGCTGCCACACCGTCAGGTCCGGCTCGCCGGGGATGTCGAGTTCGCGGGCGATGAATGCGCCGAGCCCGGACTCCTCGAGGATCAGCGGCACGGCGTAGATGCTGTCCGCGGTCGGCATCGAGATCACGGCCTCGACCGGCACGTCGCAGAACAGGGAGATCTTCTCGCGCACGTCATACGGAATCTCCCGCTCGGAGCGGGCGACGATGACGTCGGGCTGGATGCCGAGCGAGCGCAACTCGCGGACGCTCTGCTGCGTCGGCTTGGTCTTGAGCTCGCCGCCGTTCAGCTCCGGCACGAGCGTGACATGGATGTAGAGCGCGTTCTGCCGCCCGACCTCCCGCCGCAACTGGCGGATCGCCTCGACGAAGGCCTGCCCCTCGATATCCCCGATCGTCCCGCCCACCTCGACGATCACCACGTCGGTGTCGTGCTGCTTCGAGGCCAGGCGCACCCGGTCCTTGATCTCGTTGGTGATGTGGGGGATGACCTGGATCGTGCCCCCGAGATAATCCCCCCGCCGCTCCTTCGCGATCACCGTGGAGTAGACCTGCCCGGTCGTGACGTTGGAGGCGCGGGAGAGGTTCTCGTCGGTGAAGCGCTCGTAGTGGCCGAGGTCGAGGTCGGTCTCCGCGCCGTCGTCGGTGACGAAGACCGCGCCGTGCTGGTAGGGCGACATCGTGCCGGGGTCGACATTGAGATAGGGGTCGAGCTTCATGATCGAGACGGAGGCGCCGCGGCTCTTGATGACCCGCCCGAGGCTCGCCGTCGTAATGCCCTTGCCCACCGACGAAACCACGCCGCCGGTCACGAAAATGTACTTGGGCATTCGGTCTCCTCGCTTCCTCGCATCGTGACGTCGGCGCGCGGCAGCGGGCCCGGCCATCCCGGACCCTGCATCGGTCGTGATCAGGAGGTCGGGTTCAGCACCACGAGCCGGATCGTCTCGGTGAGGTCGCCCGGCTTGATGACCAGTTTGTCCTCGGGCTCGGGCATGTCGATGCCCAGGTTCTTCACGAACTCGGCCAGTTCGGCCCGGTTGGCGTCGCCCGAGCCGGCCCGGTACTGCATCGGGATGACGACTTTCGGGGCGATCTGGGCCACCACCTCGGCGGCTTTCGCCGCGTCGATCGGGGCGCCGCCCGCCGGAACGAGCAGGATGTCGACATCCTCCACATCCTCCAGCTGCTCGGCGGTCAGGACGTGCCCGATGTCGCCGAGGTGGCAGATGGTCATCCCCTCGACCAGCACCAGATAGATGGTGTTGAAGCCATCCTTTTCGCCCTTCTCGGCGTCGTGCCAGGTGCGGATGCCGGTGACGAAGACGTCGTTCACCTCGTACTCGCCGGGCCCGTCGATGATCTTGTACGGCGGCTTCACGGCGTCGAGGTTGGAGTGCCCCTTGTGGGGGTGGGAGATGGTCACGATGTCGGCGGTCTGCTTGCCCATCGAAAAGCCGGTGGGTGCGCCGACGGGGTCGGTGAGGAGGGTGGCCTCTTTCGCCTTGATGCGGAAGCAGTTGTGGCCAAACCAGCGAAACTCGGCCATGGCCGGGCGAATCCTCTGCCGCGCCGCGCGCAATGGCGGACTGCGGCCGTGGACCGAATGAACGGTCAATGCCTCGAATCGGGCGCTCCGGATACCGGAACGCGGGCTTGTCAGGGGGCAAACAGTAACCGGAACCCGTCACGCGATGGTGGGGTTCCGGAGCCTCTTGCAGTGTAGCACGGGGTCCCGACGGGTTTACAGTCAGCGGGGATGTACCTGTTTCAGGCCGTGAAAACCGGGACTCGCGGTTCACGCCCCCTCGTCGTCCGCGTCCTCCTCCGACTCGCCGAGCACGGCGTCGAGCGCGGGGCGCACGGCATCCCAGCCGAAGCCCCTGCGGGCAAGGTAGGCCGCCAGCTTTCGCCGCGCTGCCGCGGGATCGTCGCCGGAGAGTCGGCGGACCCGGTCCCGCGCGACCTCGAGCGCAGCGGCCTTCTCGTCGATCTCCGCATCCTCGATCGCCTGCTTCGCGGTCTCCTTGGCCACCCCTTTCGTGCGGAGCTCCTGCTCGATCAGGCGAGCGCCGCGGGGCTGATGCACGGTCCGGTTCTCGACCCAGCGCCGGGCGAACTCCTCGTCGTCGAGGTAGCGCCAGCCCGCCAGTTTCCCGATGGCGTGGTCGATGGCGGGCGGCGAGTAGCCCTTCTGCCGGAGGCGGCCCCGGACCTCCTGCTCCGACCGGGGCCGGTAGGCGAGGTAGGCGAGCGCCGCGGTCGCCGCGCGGGCGCGCTCGTCGATGGCCAGCAGCTGCGCGAGGCGTTCCGCGTCGAGGTGCTGCCCGACTGCGAGCCCTTCCTCGATCGCCGAAATGGCGGGCAGCCCGAAGCCGAACTCGCCGTCGATGAAGACGCTCACCCGGTCCGGGTCGTTCACCTGCGCGCGGATGGCGGTGACGCTGCCGGGGTATGGCTCCTGTCGACGGTCCTCGGGGCTGGGTGCGGCGGACCTGTGGCGCGGCGGCATCGGCGAGTTCTCCGGGAGGACGGTAAGGGTCCGCACCCCGCGCCCGCGCGGCGAGGCGAGCGCGACCGGGACATGATCGCCGGTTTCGTCCGGCATCTCCATCGACCGGAGGCGTCGACGGGTTGACGGAGGCTCCAACTGCCGCATTCGGCGGCGATGGAGCCGGTGATTCTCCTATCATCAGCGCAGGCGCGATGGTTCGGCGCGGAGGGAGCGGTTCCGCCCCCGCTCGCTGAAGCTATGGTGATGGATCGGGACGCCGATAACGCGGGGGTTGGAGGGGAAGCACATGCGGAGCGAGATGGGCAGCGAGCGGTTGAACCGGCGTCAGTTGGGAATGGCTGGCACGGCGGCCGGGCTGGGTGCGGCCGGGGTCCTCCGGCGCGGGCCATCTGCGGCGGCGCAGCAGGCGGCCACCCCGGCCGCGGCAGGTCCGGGCGCCGGAGGGTGGGAAGTCCCGGCGAAGTGGCTCACCGCGCCGGAAACGGTCAGCCCGGAGCTCCGGGGAATGCTCGACACGCCGCCGGGCGCGATCTGGCTGCAGCACCTGTCAGCCGAGCCGTTCCGGCAGGCTCAGGCGGCCGAGGCGAAGGCCGCCCCGGCGAAGGCCGCGGCGATCTGGAAGATGTTGGGTCTGGAGGTCGAAAAGGCCGAGATCGCCGGTGTGTCCTGTTACCGGATCACCCCGCCGGAGGCGCCGGCCGACCGCGCCAACCGGCTGCTGGTTCACACCCACGGCGGCGCATACGTCATCAACGGCGGGGAGAACGCGTCCATCGAGGGCGCTTGGATCGCCTGGGCGACGAAGACGCCTGTGGTTTCTATTGATTACCGAATGCCGCCGGATCATCCATTCCCGGCCGCGCTGGATGATGCTGTCGCCGTCTGGGGCGAGGTGATCGGGGACCGCGATCCGGCGGCGACCGGGTTGTTCGGGACATCTGCCGGCGGCGGGCTGGCGATGGCCCTGATCCTGAGGGCGACGGACCTCGGGCTGCCGTCGCCGGCCGCCCTCTCGCTCAGCACGCCGTGGTCCGACCTGAGCAAGACGGGCGATACCTACACGACGCTCGCGATGGTCGACAACGCCATCGTCACCTGGGACGGGGCGCTCGGCGATGCCGCCCTGCTCTATGCGAACGGCGAGGACCTGAGGAATCCGCTGATCTCCCCGGTGTACGGCGACCTCTCCGGGTTCCCCCCCACGATCCTCTTCTCAGGCACGCGCGACCTCTTTCTCAGCAACACGGTCCGGGTGCATCGCGCCCTGCGGCAGGCGGGGATCGAGGCGGACCTCAACCTCTTCGAGGCGCTGCCGCATGCGGGCTGGACCCCATGGGCCACCCTCGACGCGGCCGCGCTGCCTCAAGAGACCGAGGCGTTCCTCGCCGAGATCACAGGCTTCTTCGATCGGCATCTCAACGGGTAAGCCAACTCGTGCTTTGCGGCCGCCGTCCGTGATGATGGCGGCCGCCCGGGCCCTCGATCGACGCCGGTGCGCCGCTCAGTACCCCGCGTTTTCGACCGGAACGCCCGCCGCGCAGAGCGGGCAATCCGTGGCCGGCCATGCCTCATAGGCGGTGTTGAGCAAGCCGAAGACGTCATAGTCGCCGAGGGTGTCGCTGCCGACGTTCCACAGGCAGGAAATGCCCACCACCTCGCCGCCGCAGTCGACGATGCTGCGCGAGAGCGCGGCCACCAGATCGCCGTTGATCATCACGTCGTCGACGACCAGCACGCGCCGCCCTGCCACCAGATCGCGCAGATTCGACGGAACGACGGGGCCCTCGGGACCGGTGTCCGCGCCAACCACCCGCGCCTTGGGGTCGAGATAGTGGGCAATCCAGAGCGCCAGCCCCGCCCCCTGGATCGAGGGGGAGGCCACGGTATCGACGCGGTTGGTGAAGTAGGCCTTGGCGATCGCGTAGGACATGTGACCCACCGCAACCGGGTCGGTGGTCAGGTGGTCGAGGTCCAGCAGGGCCGCGCTGTGGCGACCGGAGCTGAATGCGTAATGGCCCTCGCGGACGAGGCGCTCGCGCTTCAGGTCGTTGAGGATGTTCCCTTGCAGCATGCCCATCGGTTGCTTTCTCCCGGTCTCGGGTGTCCGTTGTCAGCGTACCCCAACCGGGCGGCGCAACGGTCAATGGCTGCGCAGCGCCAGCCGTTCCACCAGCGCCAGCAGGGCATCGCGGCAGGGATTCGCGCCGGGAGCGGCGGCGCGCAGCAGGAGGGCGCGGGCGCGGTCGTGCTCCGCTGCGACTTCGGCGGCGATCGCGGCTTCGACGTCGTGCGCCGCGAGCAGATCGAGCACGCGGGCGATGCCGTCTTGGCCGATTTCCGGGGTGGCGTAGATGCGGTCCAATTCGGCGCGGGTGGCCGCATCGGCGCGTTCGCGGAGAATCAGGATCGGCAGGCTCTGCTTGCGGCGCCGGATGTCGTCCGCCGGGGCCTTGCCGGTCTCGGATTCCGCGCCCCAGATCCCGAGGGCGTCGTCCTGGATCTGGAAGCCGAGACCGAGCGCCAGGCCAAACGCCGCGAAATCGGCCGCGCGGAGGTCGTCCGCGCCGCCGAGAATCGCGCCGGCCCACGCGCCGAATCGAACGATGGCCGAGGTCTTGCCGGCGATCATCGTCATGTAGTCGTCCGGGGTGACATCGGAGCGACCCTCGAAGCCGAGATCGAGCGTCTGCCCGTCGACGATCGCGATGGTCATCCGGTCGAAGGCTTCCAGCAGGCGAACCGCGGTCAACGCATCGGATGCGGCGATCCGGTAGAGCGGAAGGTGAGCGGCGGCGAACAGGGCGTCTCCGGCATTGATCGCCTGGCCAATGCCCCAGAGGTTCCACACGGTGTCGCGGTGGCGGCGGGTCGGGCTCTCATCCTGCACGTCGTCGTGGATCAGGGTGAAGTTGTGCAGCAGTTCGATGGCCGCCCCGACCGGAGCGGCCGCCAGCGGATCGCCTCCGGCCGCGCCCGCCGAGAGCAGGGCGACCGCCGGCCGCATCCGCTTGCCGCGGTTGACCGTGCCCGGCGCCACCGGCCGCAGGGCGGCGTCCACATCCCCGAGGTGGTAGCGGGCCATTCCCGCAAGCAGCGGAGCGCTCCCATCGAGGGCCGCGACGGCATCCTCCATGATCGGGGCGATCGCGGCGTCGAGATCGGGAACCGGGTGTCCGGGCAAGGCGGTCATCGGCGGCGTTCTCCGGGCGCAGGCGTGGTGATCCGGGCCGTCCCGGGCAGGCGTGCGACGGCGCTAGGGTATCGCATCGTCGGGAGATTTCCGGTAGCCACGCGGGAACCGGCGGTGACGGTTTGACGTAAGATTGTCGAGAGGTCAGATGAGGGCCTGACTGTCCGGGCGCCCGGGATCGCGGCAAAGGAGGCTGCGACGGGCTCGCGGGGCAACGGACCCCCGAGGAGTTGATCGAAGCATGTTCTATTTCGACCCGATGTACATGATCTTCATGATCCCTGGCGTCATCCTGATGCTCTGGGCG
>CAIPGK010000646.1 GCA_903864575.1 uncultured Chloroflexota bacterium | reverse complement strand
GATTTCGGCATCCCGGAGGATTTCGGCATCCCGGAGAATCTTGTCATCCCGAGGAACGAGGGATCTCGTCTCCCCGGGCGCCCTCACGAGATCCCTCGTTCCTCGGGATGACGACACGCTTGCCGGCAACCGCTCTATAACTCCACAACTCAACGACCCAACGACCCAACGACCCAAACGAGCTGCGATCCACGTTCCCCCACGATCCACGGAGGCCCTCCATGACCCAGACCCTGCACCCGTTCGACGAGCAGACCGTGGCCGCCTGGGTGCAGGTGGTAACCGGCGAGCGGGAATCGGATGCGGCCTTTCCGGGCGACCCGTGGACGGCGCGCTTCGCCGCGCGTGCGCGGGAGGGCTATCCCGCGGCCATGCGCGGCAATGAGACCGGCGCGAATGCCATCACCTTCGGGTTGGCGCAGGCGCTCGCGGGCCGCTATCCCGTCTTCGTGCTGCCCGGCGCGACGCTCACGCCGTGGGAGGCCCGCATCGATCGCGGCGCGGGGATGCTCCTCCGCCCCCCGTCGCGGATGTTCGGCGAGGCCGGTCTGCCCGCCGCCGCGGCCCGCGCCATGCCGATCCGCCTCGATCCCGGCATGTCCATGATGGGCGGCGCGCACATTCCGGCGCGACTGGCGCCCCAGTTCCTCGCCCAGCTCGAGGAGCGCGAAGCCAAACTCCTGCGCCGCCTGACCGAGGCGGAGATGGACGCCGTTCCCCTCTATTACACCCTGCTCGAGGCCGCCGCGTGGGCGGCCAGCCGCGGCCTCGGGCTGTACGAGGCAGTGGACGTGATCGTGCCCGATGTGCCGCAATCGGCCCCTCTCGGCGCGACGGTGCTCTTCCCCGACAGCAGGCGCATCCCGAAGGAGACGCGCCGCCGCCTCGAGGAGGCTGCCCGCCCGCCGCGGCAGCCCGGGCTCATCTCACGCCTTCTCGGCCGCGGCGGCGCGAAAGCCACCCCCGGTGAGTCCGGCGAGTAGCCCGGTTGTAGACGGGATTCCTCGTCCCTCGGGATGACGGAGTCCCGGACCCGGCGCCGGTCGCGGTCAGTGACAGGTCCCCGAACCGTGCGCTGCGAACGTGTTGGCCGTCGTGATGACGTCCCGGCGCCAGGTTCCCTTGCCGAGCGTGAGCTTCAGGATGCCGCGCGTCATGCCCATGCGAATGTCTCCGAAGGTCGCGCCTGGCCGCGGGGCGTCGAGCATCGGATCGACCGGACCGTCCGTGCCGATCACGATCTCGGCAATCCCGTTCGGGTCCTTCACGCCGTTCGGCAGGCGCGGCTCGCAGTACTCGAAGTCGTGCGCGTGGCCGTTCAGGATGATTTCCGCCCCCGCCGCCTGCAGGTGCTCCCACAGCGGCTTCACGAGTTCGCTCTGGCAGCGCGACCGTCGCCAGCCTCCCACCCGCGCCGCGTCGTGCAATCCCCATCGTCACCACACCCTGCCGTGCCATGGAAACGCCGTCTGCCGTGAATCGGGAATCTCCATCGCGGCCCAGCGACGGGGAACGGTTTGTAGCCAGCGAACAGCCCGGCGCGCGCGGCGGCGCGGCCCGGCCTCGCCGCCGGGCCGTCCGGTGCCTACAATCCCTCACCGGCGGGATGGTCCGCTGGTGCACGATGACGAGGAGGCTCCCCGATGGTGGAGACCGGCGACCTTGCCCCGGATTTCGCGCTGGAAAACACGCGCGGCGAAACCATTCGCCTCAGCGCTCTGCGCGGCAAGAAGCGGGCGCTGCTCATCTTCTATCCCAAGGACAAGACCAGTGGCTGAACGGTCCAGCTCGTCGCCGTGCGCGACGCCATGGCCGAGTTCGACGCCCTCGACACCGTCCCGTTCGGCATCAATTATGCCGACGCCGAAAGCCATCAGGCGTTTATCGACGCCTACGAGTTTCCCTTCGATCTGCTGGTCGATCCGGACAACGCAACTGCCAGGGCCTGGGGCGCGATGAACGCCGACGGCGAACGGATTCGCCGGACGGTCTTCATCATTGGCAAGGACGGCCGCGTGCTCCACCGCGAGCATGGCTCCCCCGAGCCGCCGGAACTCTACCCGTACCTCCGCGACGCCCAGGACGAGTAGCGCGGCGTCGATCAGCGCTGCCCGTGGCCCATCTGCTGCACCATGTGGCGCGTGGATGCGCGCCAGCGGCATCCCGTGGCCCGGTGATTGCGGATGCCGGATGACTGGTGATTCCCGTTATGTATCCTGCAATCGTTTCCCCGATCTGCTACAACTCGCACCAAGGGGAGCGAGGCTGTCCGAACAGGTCAGCCGTTGTGAGGGGTAGAGGCAGAACCATGCACGAATCGCTCACCGCGCGCCGGACGCGCTTCGATCTCTGGGCCGTGGTCGGTGCATCGGTTCCCGGCGTCGTTCATGCGCGCGAGCACGCCGCAGGTCAGGATGCCTGTCACGGCGAGGTGCTTCCGGACGGAACGATGATCATCGCCGTGGCCGATGGCCGCGGTGGGGCAAGGTTCGGCAGCGAGGGCGCGGGCATGGCGGTCGATGTCGCCGTCGCCCACGTGCGGGAACTGCTGCTGGGCGACGGGCCATTGCCCTCCCCGGCGGGCATCGTCACCGGAGCCTTCGACGCGGCGCGGGAAGCCCTCGAGCGGCAGGCGCGCGTGCTGCTGGGCGATCCGGCGCAGATCGGCGAGTGGGGAACCACCCTGACGCTGGCGGTGGCCCGCCCCCATGCCTTCTGGGTGGCCCAGCGCGGAAACGGGGCGGTCATCGCCCGGCGCGGCGAGGACCTGTTCGTCGCCGCCTACCCGCAATCACCCAGTGACGAGGAGTTCCTGCTCACGGACCCCAACGGCCATCTGCTGATCGACGTGGAACTGCATGACCCGGTGGATTCCTTCGCGGTCATCACCGATGCGCTGCTGCCGCTCGCCCTCGAGCGCCCGGCCGACCCGCGGGAGCCCTTCTTCGACCCGCTCTACGCCTTCGCTGCCGCCGGCAGCCACCCCATCGCCGCCCGCCAGCACCTGCGTGACTTCCTGCTCTCCGACCGCGTCTCCGCCGTCACCTCCGACGATCGCACCATCGTCATCGCCCTGCGCCACCCGGAGGAGCGTTCGGCGCTGCCGCCGGATGGAGATGTTGCGCTGGGATAATCCGTCGAATCCGTAATCTGGATGGTGCGAGCGCGATCCAGCGGCACGGACGTAATCGGCGGATCAGGTGGCAAACGGGTATCCTTCGGAGGAAGCGCATCGTGTCAGGAAACATCCAGCATGTCGATTTCTTCTGAGGTTCCCGAACTGAATCCGCTGTATCCTCATGCTGGCGGAGGGGTGTTCGAACGCTCCCGCGAGGAGTCACGGGAAGAGTTTCGGCGCGGGGTTCGAGAGATGCTCGGCATGAGCGCCGAGGAGTTCATTGCCCGGCTCGACGCAGGCGAGTGGGAGCGGGTCATCGACGATCCGGACTACTCGGATCACCTGTTCCTTTCCTTGTATGCGGATGTCTACCGCTAGCGACGGGTTTCGCGCTCCGCATGAAGCGCGGGATGCCCTGCGTGGTTGGCTTGCAAGCGTCGTGCGATGCCTCACGACCGCGCATCTGCTGATCGAGCCTGTATCCGGGACCGAGGGCGTGTTCGGCTTTGGCGCACGTCGGTACGTCCACCTGCGTGGCCGTGATGCGTTGTGGCTACGGGTCGCACATTCGTATCGGCTGTACCAGGATGAAGCGGGCTGGGTTGCCCGCACCGTGTCCTATGCCTACGAAGTCAGGCTGGGCGACCGGCAGGAAATCATCGCCTACCACTGGCATCCTGGCAGCGGGCGGCCTGACGGAGCGCCGCACGCGCACTTCCGGACCCTGCGCGAACCCGTCGCCCTCGAAAAGGCGCACTTCCCGACCGGCGGGATCACCTTCGCCGCCATCGCGCGGTTGCTGATCGAGGATTGCGGGGCCGAACCGCTCGAACCGGGCTGGGCGGCCGCGCTTCAGCGGGCCGATGCCGCGCTCGCGGCCGCATTCCCGCCAGTGACGAGCCTGCCCGGCTGCTGATCGCCGGATCGCCTACCCCCGGCGGCCGGCGCGGGGGTCGAGGGCGTCGCGCAGGCCGTCGCCGATGAAGTTGAAGCTCGCCACCGTCAGGGTGATGAGAAGACCGGGGAAGAGCGCAACCCACGGCGCGTCCCGGAAGTAGTTCTGGGCGTTGTTCAGCATGTTCCCCCAGCTGGCCGCCGGAGGCTGGATGCCATAGCCGAGGTAGGAGATGTAGGACTCCGAGAGGACGGCGTTGGCGATGTTCAGCGTGGCTGCCACCATGATCGGCCCAAGCGAATTGGGCAGCAGGTGGCGCGAGATCAGCCACGGGTTCGTCGCCCCGAGGGCGCGCCCCGCCTGCACGTAGTCCGCCTCGCGCAGGGTGAGCGTCTGGTTGCGCAGGATGCGGGCGAGTTCCATCCACGACGTCAGCCCGATGATCAGCGTGATCGAGAGCAGCGACGCTCCCACGAACGACGCCAGCACCAGCAGCAGGAAGACCGTCGGGAAGGAGAGCAGGGCGTCGGTGAAGCGCATCAGCACCGCGTCCACCGTGCCGCCGTAGTAGCCCGAGACGAGGCCGACCACGGTGCCGACGATCACGGTCACGAGCATCGCGGCGAACCCGACGAGCAGGGAGATGCGCCCCGCGTAAAGGAGGCGGGAGAGCATGTCGCGTCCGACCTCGTCCGCGCCGAGGGGGTAGCCCACCGTCATCGGTGGGACGAACTTGTCCAGGATGGAGATCTGCAGCGGGTCCTTCGGCGCGAGGACCGGGGCGAAGATCGCCGAGAGGATCAGCAGCAGGGAGATGATCAGTCCTGCCGCCGCGAGGCGATGCCGGAAGAAGCGGCGCGCGGCGATCCGCCACGGGCTGTCCACTCGCGAGCGGGCATTCGGATCGAGTCCGGCGAGGCTGGCGAGGCTTTCGGGGTTCTCCGGGTCGGCGACGACTGTGGCCACGGGTGCTCTCCTACCGCAGCCGGATGCGCGGGTCGACGAAGACGATGAGCAGATCGGCCAGCAGGTTGCCCAGCAGCACGAGGATCGCGGTCGCGACGAGCACGCCCATCATCACCGGGTAGTCGCGGTAGCCGAGGGAGTCGACGAACAGGCGGCCCATGCCGGGCCAGGTGAAGACGCTCTCCGTCACCAGTGCGCCGCCGAAGAGCAGCGGAATCTGCAGGCCGGCAAGGGTGACGAGCGGCGCGACGGCATTGCGGAAGGCGTGGCCCCAGATGACCGGCCGCTCCGCGATGCCCTTCGCGCGGGCGGTCCGGACGTAATCCTGGTTGACCGTCTCCAGCATGGCGGCGCGGGTGTAGCGGCTCCAGCCCGCGACCAGCACGAGGCCGAGCACGAGAGCAGGCGCGACGAGGTGGTTCAGCCGGTCCGCGAGGGAGAAGGGCGCGCCAAGCGTCTCTCGCCCGCCCGAGGGGATCCAGTGCAACTTCTCGGCGAAGACGTAGATCACCATCAGGCCGAACCAGAAGGTCGGCACCGAGAGGGCCACCATCGCGCCGATGGTGGAGAGGTAGTCGAAGGCGGAATGGGGCCGGATCGCGCCGAGCACGCCGATCGCCACCCCGACCACGACCGCGAAAACGAGGGCCGTTCCGGCCAGTTCAAGGGTCGCCGGGATGCGGCCGCCGATGACTTCCAGCACGGGGCGGCTGTCGCGGTAGGAGCGGCCCCAGTCGCCCCGGAGCACGCCGCCGACCCACTTCACGTACTGCACGGGAATCGGCTGATCGAGCCCGAAGGAGGCGCGGATGCGGGCGATGTCCTCGGCCCGGATGGTGGGGCTGAGGGTGTAGACGGCCTCCGGGCCGCCCGGCGCGAGACGCATCAGCCCGAAGGCGATGGCCGTGATCAGCACCAGCAGCACCGCGCTCTGCGCGAGACGTCGGAAGAGATAGGCGGTCATGTGGTCAGCCGGCCTTCATCCCCTGTGCGGGGAGGTCGTCGTCCATCGCGTGGGCGAAGGGAGCCGGAGCGCCCCGCCGCGATCGGGCGGTGCGCTCCGGCGGGAGCGGAGGCTACTGGGCTTCCCAGTACCACTCGAAGACGTTCCACATGTTGCTGGGAACGAAGGCGTTCTGCTTGTAGTTGGTCAGACCGGCCTTGGTGCCCTCGACGAAGACATACTGGAAGATCGGCAGGTAGGCGAGATCGTCGCGGAGCACCTGCTGGACCTCCTTGTAGATCTCGGCGCGCTTGGCCTGGTCCAGCTCCTTGACCCCGGCCTCCAGCAGTTCATCGACCTTCGGGTTCTCGTACTGGCAGGTGTTCTGGCCGGCGCCGCCCTTCGCCGGGATGTACTTCGAGCCGAAGCGGCTGATCGCGTCCGGGTCCGGCGGGTTGTTCCAACCGACCATCACCGAGTCGTACTCGGACTTGTTGAAGTAGTCGCCCCAGATCACGGCGGCGGGCATGTTGTTGATCTGCATGTCCACGCCGATTTCCTTCCAGGTCTGCTGCAGGTACTGCTGCGCCTGCTCGCGGACCTTGTTGCCGGCGGTGGTGGAGTTGGAGAAGGAGAGTTTCACCCCGTCCTTCTCGCGGATGCCGTCCGCGCCCGGCGCCCAGCCGGCGTCGTCGAGAATCTTCTTCGCGCCCTCGATGTCGAAGGCGTGCGGCTCCAGATCCGCGTTGTACGCCCACGACTTGTCGGCGAGGTAGGACTGGGTCGGCGTGTGGACGCCGTAGTAGACCTTGCCGATGATGTTGTCCTTGTCCATCGCGGCGTAGAGCGCCTGCCGCACGGCGAGATCCTGGAAGACCGGCTTGCCGAAGTTCATGTAGATGAACTCGACGAAGGCGGTGGCGCCCTTGTTGATGACCTTGCCTTCGAGCGTCTCGGCCTCGGCCACGTTGTCCGCGGTGATGCCCTGGATGCCGGTGACGTCCACTTCCCCGGTCTTGAACTGGGTGAAGAGCATGGTCAGATCCGGCACGTACTTCACGATGAGGGTGTCGAGGTAGGGTCCCGGACCGTGGTACGCCGGGTTCGCCTTCAGCGTGAGGTACTCGCCCGCCTTCCGCTCGGCCAGCGTGTACGGGCCGCTGCCGATCGGCGAGATGGAGGTGAAGTCGTTGGTGTTCGGGTCCTCGACGCCCTCGAGGAGATGCTTCGGCACGATGTAGGTGTCGGCCCAGGTGTAGAGGAAGGGCGCGTAGGTCTCCTTGATCGTCATCGTGATCGTCGCCGGATCGGGCGCCGAGATCTCGGTGATCTGGTCATGGCCGACGCGGGTGCCCGGCACGAAGTCCGGGTTCATGATCAGCTCGTGGCTGAAGAGGACATCCGCCGAGGTCAGCGGCGTGCCGTCGGAGAACTTCGCGTCGTCGCGGATCTTGAACGTGTAGGTGAGGCCGTCGGCGGAGATGCCGCCGTTCTCGACGGTCGGCACCTCGGTCGCGAGGTTCGGCATCAGGTTGCCGGTGGGATCGACCCGCCACAGGCTGTCGAAGATCGCGTACTGCACGCCGCGGTCCACTTCCAGCGTGGACTTGAGCGGGTTGAAGACCGTCGGCTCCTGCGACAGCCCGACGATGACCTGCCCGCCCTTTGGCGGGTCCTGCCGCATTGGCGCGGCGGCGGCGGCGGGCGCGGTCCGCGTCAGCGCCTCGGCGAGCGGGGCGCCGAAGCCGGCGGCGGCTGCCGCGGCCAGGAACGTCCGGCGGCTCAGCTTGCCGTTTCGCACGCGCTCCGCGGCGCGCATTACGTCGTCATGATGGCGAAACATCCGGTACCTCCTCGAATCCGTGGGCGCGCGGCGCCCGGTTGCGCGGCGGACACCCTCGGCGCCGCGGTGCGAACCTACCGGAAAACGTCCAGCAGGCTGTCGCCATATTCATGTTCGCCGGCGAAGAACTCGCCCTCGGCGAAGCGTGACGCCCGGAAGGGGCGGAGATCGACGGAGTCGGACGCGCCGTCGAGGATCAGCGCCGCCATGTTGGCGCCGATGCCGGGCGCGGTCTTGAAGTTCGTGCCGCTGTCGCCCAGGATGCCGTACAGGCCGGCGTAGGGCTCGAGGTTGCCGAGGATGGCGTGGCCGTCCGGGCTCATGGTGATGATGCCCCCCCAGCCGCCGCGCATGAAGGACCGGGCGAGGGCGGGCCGCCGCTTCGCGCAGCGGCGCTGCGAGTCGATCAGGTACTCCTGCTCCACGCCCTCGGCGTAGAGATCGGGATCGACATCCAGTTGATCGCGACCGATCCCGCAGAGGGTGGCGTAGTCGCCCTCGGGACGCAGCCAGGTGTTGTTCAGCCCGTCGATGATGACCGGATGGGTCGGCTGGTCGTCCGCGGCCCGGCGCATGATGGTGATCTGGACGCGGTTGGCGCGCAGGCCATACTCCAGCCCGAGCGGGGAGAGCAGCGCGCTGGCCCACGCTCCCGCCGCCACCACGGCGTTCCCGGTCGCGATGGTCCCCAGCGGCGTCGTCACCCCGGTGACCTTCCCGCCCGCGGTCTCGATGGCCGTCGCCGCGACCCCTTCATGCACCCGCACGCCAAGTTCGGCCGCGGCCCGCGCGAAGCCGTGGGTGGTGGCGACAGGATCGGCATACCCCGACTCCGGCTCCCACGCGGCGAGGTCGAAGTCGCCGGTGTAGCATCCCGGATCGATCGCGGCGACCTCGGCGGCGGTGATGAGATCGGTGTTGATCCCGATCTCCTTCAGCATCCCGATGTTGGCGCGGAGCCGGTCGGAGAACCGCTCGTGCACGATCCGGATCATGCCGCATTCGGTGTAGTTCGGATTTCCGGGGCCGACCACGTCCTCCCAGTGCTTGAAATAGGACATGGACTGCCAGGCGAGGGCGGCGTCGTAGCGGTCGGTATAGTGCATGCGGACGAGCGCGCCGGACTTGCCGCTCGCCCCGCTCGCGAGCGCGCCCTTCTCGAGCAGGATGACGCTCGCGCCCTTTTTCGCGAGATGCCAGGCGAGGCTCGTGCCGTTCACCCCGCCGCCGATGACCACCACATCCGCCGAGAGCGTCATCCGCGCACCCTTTCATTCGGTCGACGTACCGTCCGGCGTTCCGGGCCGATCCGGCGTTCCGGACCGGGTCCGGCGACGCTGCCGCACCGGGTGGAAACGTCTTCACCCCATCGCCGGCGCATGATACTGAACCTCGACGGGTTGTCAATCAGGCATGGCCCGCAGTGCAGAGCGGGCGCGGCGTCAGATCAGACCGCGAGCACAGCCCGATCGATGGCGAGGATCGGCATCGGCCGCGCGGCCGGGTTCTCGCCCAGTTCGACGAGCGCCTCGCCGACCGCGGGGGCGAACTTGAAGCCGTGCCCGGAGAAGCCGCCGCCGATGATGACATTCGGCTGCCCCGGCATCCGGTCCACGATGAAGTGGGCGTCCGGCGTCATCGCGTACATGCAGACCGCCGCCCGCTGCACCCGTCCGTTGACCCCCGGGAAGAGCCGCGTCACCTCGTCGACGATGTAGGCGGCCTCCTCGGCGGTGGCCGTGCGCTCGATGGTGCCGGGGGTGGTCGGGTGCCCGCCCTGGTGGTCGGCGCACTTGAGGCCGAACTCGTCGATCACCGGGAAGCCGTAGAACCCGCCCGCCGCCGTTTGCGCGGCCCAGACCGGGAAGCGCGCCGAATCGAAGGCGGCGGCATCGTCCACCCCGAGCCAGAAGAGCGTCTTGCGGAGCACGTGCAGCGGCATGCCGAGCCGCGCCAGCGTCGTCGCGACCCACGGGCCGGCGGTGATGTAGAGGCGGTCGGCGGTGAAGCGGCCCTCGGCGGTGTCGACCCAGACGCCCTGATCGGTTGCTCCCCAGTCGCGGACCGGTTCGTGGGCGCGGAGGGTCACGCCGTTGGCGGTGGCGCCCGCCATCATCGCGCGGAGGGCGGGAACGGTGCGCAGGAACCCCGCGACCGGGCTGTACATCACCGTCCAGTCGTCGGGGATGTTGACCATCGGCCAGCGGGCGCGGACCTCGGCGGGGGCGAGCACCTCGTGGGGGATGTCCCAGGCGACGGCGCATTCAATGGAGGCCTGGGGGCCGTCGAGCCCGTGCGCCGACATTTCGAGGATGCCGCAGCGTTCGAGGATGCGCTGCCCGCTTTCGGCCTCGAGGTCCATCCAGAGTTCGTCGGCGCGGCGCACCAGCGGGACGTAGTCGGGGGATTCCCAGTAGGCGTGGCGGAAGACGCGGGTGTCGCCGCTGTGCGCGCCGAGATCGTGGACATGGTGGAACTGCTCGAAGACGATGGCGGAGCGGCCGCGCTTGCCCAGTTCCCAGGCGGTGGCGCTGCCCATCGTGCCGCCGCCGAGCACGATCGCATCGACGTGAGGGTGCGCGCTCATCCCGATCCTCCTGACGCAAGCCAGCCCCGCGGTTCATCGCCCGGGGCGCGGCCACCGACGCATGCCGAACATGCGGGAACGGTATCACCACGCGGCGGCGTTCGCTGTGGGGGATTTTTGAGTGCTTGCGGACCTCTGCTACCCGACCTCGATCACCGTCTTGATCCCGTCCCGCTCGCGCTGGGTGATCTGGGACCAGGCGTCGAGGCCGGGCAGGCGGCGGGTGATGAGGCGCTCGGTCAGGCCGGGCCAGAGGCGCTCGAAGCGGGCGAGGTCCTCCACGCCGGCCTCGAAGTGGACCCGCGAGGAGTTCACGCTGCCGACCATCACCTTGTTGCCCAGCACGAACTCCCGGTTGATCTGGTCCAGCGGGATCGGCGTCGTCGCGTCGCCGCCGGTGATGCTCAGCAGCACCAGCACGCCGTTGTTGCCCAGCACGCGGGTGGCGTCGAAGGCGACGCGGGCGTTTCCGCTGCACTCGAAGATGACATCGATCGGGGGCAGCGTCGTCGCGATCCCGGCCAGGCTCTCGTCGTTGATCGAGACGTACCGGCCGCCCGCCGCCTCGATGATCGCCGAGGGCGCGTTCGGGGCCGCGCGCCGCGCCACCGTCACCACGTCCATCCCCCGCGAGCGGAGCAGCAGCGTGCCGAGCAGCCCGATCGGGCCCGCGCCGATCACCAGCGCCGTCCGCGGCTGCCACGAGTCGATCCGCCGCTGGATCAGCGTCGCCTGCTGCAACGCCTTCTCCACGACCGACAGCGGCTCGGTCAGGATGCCCACGCGCTCCAGCGCCGCCGGGACCTCGATCAGCCACTCCGGCCGCTCGACGAAATGCTCCGTCATGAACCCGTGCAGCCCGATGATCCCGTGTTCGGTGTAGGCGAGATCGGCGCAGAAATCGCCCTGTCCCGTCAGGCACGGCGGGCAGTCGCCTGGACGGCGCACCGTCGTGGTGACGAACGTCCCCGGCGCCATCGCCGCGCCCGGGCCGGCCGATTCCACCACGCCGAAGACCTCATGGCCCAGCACCAGCGCCTCCGCCCCCGGAGGCGCCGTCCCGAACTTGTCCTCGATGATCTCCATGTCCGTGCCGCAGACGCCCACGCGCAGCACCTTCACCAGCACTTCGCCGGGGCCTGCCGCGGGGCGCGGGAGCGACGTCGGGTGCAGGCTGTGCGGCGTCCCCGGTCGCACGGCGACGGCGGGCATCATCTCGGGCATGGGGCGTCTCCGTGGGGTGTCGGGCTTATGGGCTTATGGGCTTATGGGCTTATGGGCTTGTTGGCTTTCAAGCTCGGGCGCCAGCGGGATTATATGGCGATGGGCCCGTTGGCTCGCGGTAGCGCGAACGCGCCCCATAAGCCAACAAGCCCATAAGCCCATCAACCCAGTTCGGTTCTAGCTCGCGTACAGCACGCCGCTCATGCCGGCTTCCTTGTGGCCCGGGATGGAGCAGAGGAACTCGTACGCGCCCGGCTCGGCGTAGACGTAGACGGAGCCGTAGGTCCCCGGCATGTAGGAGCCGGAGGAGACGCCCAGCGCCGGGATCACGAAGTCGTGCTGGGTGACGCCCATGTTGTGCAGCGAGATCGTCACGTCCGTGTAGGCCGGGATCGATGCCTGCGGCGGGAAGAAGCGGGTGTCGATCATGGAAATCGACGGGCCAGCCGCGAACTCCTGCGCCTCGACAACGCCGCGGTTCTCGACCGCCGCGGACCCGATCACGCCAACGGCGGCAAGCGCCAGGCCTGCAACAGCCATCACCGCCGCGCGCGGAATGCGAACGTTCATTTGCTTTCCTTCCCTTTCCCCTGTTCGTACGTCGTGCATGACGAAACGGCGACTTCGGCGATTATGCCACGTGGAGCCAAGGCAACCCCGTTTCCTGTGGTAACGCAGGCTCCCACCGTGCTGCAACGCGCGAGGGTGGGTCGCCGT
>CAIPGK010000645.1 GCA_903864575.1 uncultured Chloroflexota bacterium | reverse complement strand
TCGATCCGGCGCTCGCGGCGGATGTCGTCTGGTTCGATGCGTTCACCAGCAACGTCGACCGCTCGCCGCGCAATCCGAACCTGTTGCTATGGCACCGCAACCTGTGGCTGATCGACCACGGCGCATCGCTCTACACCCATCACGGATGGCAGGGAAAGCCGGGGGAGCAGATCGCGGGCGCCGCGGCCCGGTTCGCGCCGATCCGCGATCACATCCTGCTGCCGGTGGCGGGGAGCATCATCGAGGCGGATCAACGGTTGGCGGGCAAGCTGGACGAGGCTGAATTGCGGAGGATCGCCGCGCTGCTGCCGGACGCATGGCTGGCCGGGACCGCGCCCTGGCCGGACGATCCGGATGCCCATCGCCGCGCCTATGCGGACTACCTGCACGCCCGGCTCGCCTCGCCGCGCGGCTGGGTCGAGGAGGCCGAGCAGGCCCGCCGGGAGGCCGGCAATGGCTGACCGCGCGCCCTACGCCTACGCCGTCCTGCGGGTCATTCCACGCGTCGAGCGCGGAGAATGCGTCAATGCCGGGATCGTGCTCTACTCCCGGCCGCGCCGGTTTCTCGCGGTGCGGACGGGGCTGGATGACGCCCGCCTGCTGGCGCTCGACCCGTCCGCGGATGTTGAGGCCGTGCGCCGCCACCTGCAGGCGCTCGAACTGGTCGCGGCCGGGGATCCCGCCGGTGGGAGGATCGCGCTGTTGCCGCCGAATGAGCGCTTCGGCTGGCTGACCGCCCCGGCAAGCACCATCGTGCAGCCGGGTCCGACCCACGGCGGTTGCGGCGACGATCCCGCTGTTGCGCTGGATGCCCTGTTCGCGCGGTTGGTCGCGCCGCTCGCCTGATCGTCGCCGCCCCGCCGCTCCGTCAGGGCGCGGCCGGGCTGGTTCGCCGGGGAGCATGGCTGGCCTTGCCGGTCGCGCCGCGGCCGTTCGATGCGGCCGGCGCGTCCTTGGTCTTGATGACCGTGATCGGGATTTTTGACGACGTGCCCCGGTTGCCGGCGCGGTCGATGGCGACGGCTGCAAAGGAGTATGCGCCCGGCTTGAGTTTTTTCCTGAACGTGTAGGGCGACGAGGCATCGGCCGCGATCTTCTTGCAGGTGTTCCCGGAGCATTGCTGCAACTCGACCGAGGCGACCCCCGACCCGGCGTCGGCCGCGGTCACGGCGAAGCTGACCGGGGATTTGACCTTCGCCTTCTTTTTTGGCGAGGTGATCGACACGGTGGGCGCGGTCGTATCCGCCGGGGGGATCGGCGTGGCGGTCGCCGCGGGGAGAACCGTGCCCCAGGGCCCGGCGTCGTTCACGTTCAGCACGCCCTGCGCCATCGTCGCGGGGCGGCCGCCGGTCCAGACGGTTGTGAGGGTCTTCTGCTCGCGGCGGGTGATGAGCCCCGCCTGCACGGCCGCCGGCCCGATCCTGCCGTACTTCGCGATGTAGAGCGCTGCCGCTCCCGCGACGTGGGGCGCGGCCATGCTCGTGCCGCTCAGGTAACCGTAATCCGACCCGGCGCCCGCTGAGGGGACGGTGGAGTAGATGAACCCGCCCGGGGCGATGATGTCGACCAGTGCGCCCCAGTTGCTGAAGTTGAGGATTTCCTCATCATCGGCATAGACGGTGCTGGGGCCGCACTCGGTGCCAACGGCCGCGCCGGCGGTGTCGGGG
>CAIPGK010000644.1 GCA_903864575.1 uncultured Chloroflexota bacterium | reverse complement strand
TGTGCATCGTGCGCCTGTCATCGCCGCGTTCCTTGCCGCGTTTCCATGAGTCTGCGGGACGCATGGCCCGCTGACCTGCCCCTGCCCCTGCTCCGACGCTGGTTCCGGCTTCGGAACGCCGCGCATCCGTGCAGTGCAACATATCCCAGCGAGTTTGAACGGGGGTCGTCCATGTCCCCGCGTGTTTTCCGGATCTTGCTGCGTCATCTGCTTCCCCACCCTGCCGGTTCCTCGCCCCCGTGTCGTCCATAGCTGTCTGTGGCTGGCTCTCCTTGTCCAGGCTGGCGTTGGACGTGCCGGTTGCGGTTCGGCATGTTTGATAGGTCTATGGGATATGACGCGTGGTCTATCTTTGACGCGGAGCCGCACCCCGGCGCAGGGCCCGACTGGCTCGATCCCGCCGAGCGGCGCCGAAACGGTGTTCATGCCCCGCCCTGACGTTGTACATTCCTGGAGAGGCGTCACGCTCGCTGCATCAGTGGGCGCCCGGCGCCTCGCCCTCTCGCACCCGTGCGCGGGGGGTTGCGACGGATCGGAGATGACTCGTGACGGACAGCGCTTCGCCGATCACGCGACGGGATCTGCTGGCCAGCGTGGGAACTGCACTCGCAGCCGCGCAGTGGGGACCGCGCGCAGCGGTGGCTCGACAGGCTACCCCGGAATCATTGGGAACGATCGACCCGGCGCGTATCGCGCGCCTCGCCATCTACCCAACGCTCGGCATCTGCCGGGTCGGCAACAGCCCGGAGTTCTTCCTCGCCCCCGAGACGCCCGGGCTGCCCCCGGTTCCGGATGGCGCATACAAGACCGGCCCCGACGCCATCAGGAAACAGGCCCAGCGCTTCCGCGTCTACGCCTTCGCCGCCGACGGCGAGGTGCTCGGCGAGATCACCGCCGCCGAGGCCGACATCGACTGGACCGTCCATGTCGCCAACACCAAGGGGGCCTGGTACGGGTTTTCGAACCCGCTTGACAACGGCGAGGCCGCCCCCGGTCTCCCCGGCATGCGGCGCAACAGCGACATCATCGACACCGACGAACGCGCCGCGATGCTCGTGATCGACCCCGGCCCGCGTTCCATCTCGGGCGTCAACGCGAACGCCGATGGATCGCGGGCCGACGCGCGGATGACCGGCCGTTTCTGGAAGACGATGGACGTCAGCCTCGGCCATCTCCAGACAGACGACGCCGGCAGGTTGATCGTCGTACCCGGCGATGGCGTCTCCCGGTCCGCCACTCCAAACAACCCCATCTCGAACTTCGCCGACAACGACCGCTGGCACGACGATTGGGGCGACGGACCAGTGCGCGCCACGGTCACCTTCCCCGGCGGCGAACCCATCGAGGCCGACCCCGCCTGGGTCGCCTGCTGCGGCCCCGACTTCGCGCCCGACATTCCTCCCGTCGTCTCGCTCTGGGACATCATGACTGGCGTTGCGATCGACGCAGGCTGGATCGCGCCGCCCCCCCGCCCGCTCTCCTTCCGGGACCATGTCTACCCGATCTTCCGCGCCCTCGCCCTGCTCGAATGGGTGTCCACCTCGGCACGGCTCGCCGCCGGATGGACCGGCAACCCGGTGGCAGGATCGTTCGACGACCCGGCGGTGCTGGCGCGACTGGCCGACCCCTCGCCGGAGAACGCGGCGTTCCGGTCCGAGGTGCTCGCCCTCATTCGCGACCCGCGCAACCCGGAGCTGCAGCAATACGCCCTCCCCTACATGCTCGGCGACGGCGTGAACTACGCGGACTCGCCGGTGCGCTGGCTGAAGATGCCGCTTCACCAGTACGACCTGCTCGCATCCTGGGCCGCAGGCGAATTCATCGACGACCTCGGCGATCCCGACGCCGCCGAGACCGTCTCCGAGTTCGCCCGGATTCCGCTCGCCCAGCAGCCGGACGCCCTGACTCGCGCCGCGCTCATGCCCTGCTCTGGCGGCGCGTTTCATCCCGGCGTGGAATTGACCTGGCCACTGCGTCACGCCGGGCTCTACGCGGAGCCCTATCGCATCGCCATCGCGACCGACCGCGACCCGAGCCTGATCCAGGATCTCGGCCTGCTGCTGACCCCCGACCTCGCGCTCAACGGATCGGAGGTGACGCCGTCGGTGGTCGGCCCGCAGATGCCGGGCGATCTCACCCGCTGGATGGGTCTGCCGTGGCAATGCGACGCCTTCTCCTGCCAGCAGGTGACCTTCGCGAACGATTTCCCGGTCGCCAGCTGGTGGCCCGCGCTCCTGCCGATCGACATCCTCCCGCAGACCTATTACGACGCCCTGATGAACCCCGCGCTGCCGCAAGCCGACCGGGCCGCGTTTCTCGAGAACCGCGTCTCATGGTCGCGGGGCGTGGCGGGCATCGGCTACCACGCCGAGGCCAGCTACCTCCACGGCATCAGCCGGATGATCGCGCTGTGGACCCGGATGGGCGTCGTCGTCCGCCGCCCTTCCCCGGAGGACCCCGGCAGGCCAGCCAACACCCCCGCCGCGATGTATGTCGAGATCGACCGGGGCAGCCTCGATTTCCTCGACGAGGCGCGGCCGGGCCAGTGACCGGGTACGCCGCCGCCCCGGCTCCCCGGTCCGTCCCGGTCGTGATCGTCGGCGGCGGCGTGGCGGCGGCCGCGGCGGCGATCGCGCTGGCGGCCGAGGGCGTCGAGTGCGCCGTCGTCGCGCCGATTCGCTCCGGGATGTCCGGGCACCGCATCGGGGAATCCCTGGGGAGCGGCGGCGGGGATCTGCTGGCCGGCCTCGGGTTGCGGGAGCGCTTTCTTGCGGGGCCGCATCGCACCGCGGGCCCCTTCTTCTCCGCCTGGGGCGCCCCGGTCCTGTTGCGCAAACCTCCGACCCGCGGCTGGACGCTCGACCGCGTCGCGTTCGACACCATGCTTGCGGATGCCATGGCGACGGCCACGCCGTCGCGGATCGATGGCTCGGTCCGGCGCGTCCTGCGAGAGGACGCGGACTGGCTGGTGGACCTCGGCAACGGCGCTGCCGCGCGCGGCCGGTTCCTGCTGGACTGCACCGGTCGCGCCTCCGCGATCGGGCGGCGGTTGTCGACGCAACGACGCATCGACCGGCTCGTGGCCTGCCACGCAACGTTGGAGCGCGCTGATCCCGGCGTCGAACCGACGGCGGCGACCGTGCTGGAATCGGCGCCCGACGGCTGGTGGTACGCAACGTTGCTGCCCTCGGGCCGGGGGTTGGTGGCCTGGTTCACCGACCCCTGCCCCGGCCCGATCCTGCACGACCTGGCGGCGTGGCAGGCCATGCTCGCGGAGTCCCGATTCACGGGGCCGTGGCTGGCAAGCGCGGGGTTTGCCGCGCCCGGCCTCCCCGCCGTGACGCCGGCCGGAACCCTCTATCTGGACCGCGCCGCCGACGCCGCGCTCGGCTGGGCGGCGGCAGGCGATGCCGCGGTGGCGTTCGATCCGCTCTCCTCCCATGGCATCGTTTCCGCGCTCTGGATGGGCCAGCAGGCAGGCCGCGCCGCTGCGGCCTGGATTCGAGGCGACGCACGGCCGGTGGCCGAGTACGCCGATGCGGTCTCCCGGGGAACGGCCCGGTATCTCGGCGAGCGGCGGGCCATGTACACACAGGAACGCCGATTTGCCGATCTCCCCTTCTGGCGCTCCCGGCACGCTGACCTCTGGCCGTAACGGCGCCTGCTTTGCCGACCGCCCGATGCGGGAGCGTCGGCCACCACGCGCCGGGTCAGGTCTGCGAAGTCGGTCCCGCGGGGACGGAACTCGTTATAGATGGTGCATAACAATCGGACACTCCGGCACGCTCATGTAAAATCAGCGAGGTGTTGCAGCAAGTTTGGGGGGATCGTCATTGATCCCCTGTGTCACCCACCGAATTGCCAACGATGAAGGAGGAGCACATGCAGGCGCCAGTAGCGAAGGATGAAGCGGTCTACACCCTTGCGGAGGCGGCCCGGTTCAAGGGCGTCTCGTATCACACCGCTTCCCGGGCGATCCGCACCGGCAAACTCCCGAGCACCCGGCTCGGCCGCCAGGCCCTCATTCGCGAGAGCGATCTCGCCGCGTGGGAGCCGATGGTCGAGCGGCGGCCAAAGAAGTACGCGGCCCGCATTCCCGATCCCGGCGTGCGTCCCGCGGCAATCCTGCCGGGCGTCGGAGACGGTCTCGCCGGGTCACGATCGATCGAGCGCGTGGCTCCCCTCCTCGCCATCCTCGGCGGGGATGGCGCGCCGGGCGTGGTGCTTCAGGAGATTCTCGCGTCGCTTGCCGCCACCCTCCATTGCGAGGACGCCGCGATCGTCTACCGGATTCCGGGCGGAAACGACTTCGAGGTCCGCGCCACGATCGGCTCGCATCAGGACTGGTTGTCGCCGCAGGATGAGGGCGCGCGCGTCATCACGCAGCCGATCCGGCTCGCAGGGCGGCCGCTCGGGCTCTTCGTCGGCATCCCCGATGACACCCGGCCCGCGCTGACCAACGACGACCGCGAGGCCGCCCTCGCGATGCTCACCCTCGCTGGGGTCGCCCTCGCCTGGTCCTGAGCCAACGCCGCCGCGGCGCCTGCGCGATGCGGCCAGTCTTGCCGGCACGGATCGCGACCGGGCCGCGGCACTCGCGCCACGGCCCGGTCGTTGCGGTCATATCTCCGCGCCGGAACAGCACCGGCGCGCCGATCAGGAACCGGCGATTCCCGCGATGGTCGCCCGGACTCCCTGGTCGGCAATGGCCGCGCGGTAGGCCAGGTACGCCTCCCGCAGCCGCCGGTCGGCGCCCAGATTCCCGAAGACCGGGCGATAGTCGAGGAACGCGCCCGGCTCGGTCTGCTCGCGGCGCACCGCTTCGGCAAGATCGGCCGACCGCACGTCGTTGATGGGCGTCGGCTCGCCGGTTTCCGACACTCCCTCCATGAAGCGGGCCCACGCCGCCAGCGTGAACGCGCAGCGCCGGAACTCCCCGCCCGTTTCCAGTTGATGGCGCAGCACCGGGAGCAGGAACTTGGGAATGCGCTCCGATGCATCGAACGCCAGCCGCGCGAGGGTGTCGCGGATCGCCTCGTTGCCGTAGCGGTCGATCAACTGCTGGCAGTAGGCGTCGAGATCGATTCCCGGCACCGGCTCCAGGGTCGGCATCGCCTCGAGGTGCATGTAGTCGAGCAGCAGTCCGCTGAACAGCGGATCGCGGGCGACCTCGTGCACGAGCGTCTCGCCGGCAACGGCGCCGGGATAGGCCATCATCTGGTGGGTGGCGTTCAGGAGCCTGAGCTTCATCAACTCGTAGGGCAATACGTCATCGACGACTTGCACGCCCACCAGTTCGTAGGGCGGTCGCCCTGCCGGGAAGTGGTCCTCGAGCACCCACTGGGTGAAATCCTCGCAGCGCACCGGCCAGCGGTCCTCGATGCCGTATTCGTCGGCGAACCAGGCGCGGGTCGCGTCCGTCGTCGCCGGCGTGATCCGGTCGACCATCGAGTTGGGAAACGCGACATTCCGGCCAATCCACTCGGACAGAGCCGGGTCCTTGCGGGCCGCGAACCCCATCAGCGCCGTCCGCGCGACGTGTCCGTTGCCCTGGATGTTGTCGCAGGACATCACGGTGAACGGCGGCGTGCCGGCAGCCCGGCGTCGCGCCAATCCTGCCGTGATGAACCCGAGGACGCTGCAGGGCAGCCCGGCGCCGGGTTCCAGATCGCGCAGCGTGAGCGGGTCGCGCGGGTCGAACTCGCCGGTCGCGTCGTTGATGCTGTAGCCGCCCTCGGTAATGGTCAGCGACACGATGCGCGTGGCGGGATCGGCGAGGCGCGCCACCACGGCTGCGGGATCGTCCGGGGCGAACAGGTAGTCGTGGATGGAGCCGATCACCTGCGCCACGGATGCCCCGTCAGGCGCGCTCGCCGCGAGCGTGTACAGGTTGTCCTGCGCCCGGAGCGCATCGCGCATGGCCCGGTCGCCCTCGAGCACGCCGACGCCGCAGATTCCCCAGTCAGTGAAGCCGCGCGCCAGCAGGGCGTCGATGTACATCGCCTGGTGGGCGCGATGGAAATTGCCGACGCCAAAGTGGACGATGCCGGTCGACACCGCCGCCCGGTCATAGTCCGGCGTCCCGACGGCAGCCGCGAGCCGCTCGAGCGAAGCAGCGTTCAGAAGCATGGGGGAGATGACCTTTCACGACCGGCTGACGCGGAGGGCGCAACGGCGTCCAGTTTTTCGCCGTGATTCTATCCCGTTCCGGCGAGGCGCTCGTCTCCCCTCCCCTGCCCGCTCGCCGGACTCCAGCATCCACGCGGCAAGGCGTCATGCCCCGCTGCGGGCTACAGGCACACCCCGATGCAGACGGTGGAACAGCAGGGTACGCTGCCGTCGCAGAACATCCCTCCCTGCAGGCAGCAGTTGCCGCCGGTGCAGAGATGCCCGGATGGGCACTGGTTCCCGCACGAGCCGCAGTGCAGGTAGTTGACGCGGGTATCGACGCACTCGCCGTCGCAGACCTTGATGTACCCATTCTCCTGCTCGGTCGGGCAGCAGACGTTCGTCGCGGTGCAGGTTCCGCGGCAGCAGTGCCGCCCGCAGACGAAGGATCCCGACGGGCAGCACAGCTCCCCTTCGAGACAGTCGCCGGGGCAACAGTCGCCGTTGCAGCAGACGTCTCCATCGTTGCAGGTGCGGCGGCAGTACCCGCAGTTGCTGGTGTCGGAGAAGATGTCGGTGCAGACCCCCCTGCAGCAGGCCTCGTTGCTGGCGCAGGCGTGACCGCAGATGCCGCAGTTGCCCTCATCCTCCAGCAGGTTCGTGCAGGTCGTGCCGCAGTTGGTGGAGCCGCGCGGGCAGCAGACGCCCAGCGAACACTGCTGTTCCTGCCCGCACGACGCGCCGCAGGCCCCGCAGTTGTTGCTGTCGGTCAGGAGCGAACGGCAGTTGCCGCCGCAGCAGGTGCGGGCGGGACCGCATTCGTTCCCGCAGCGACCGCAGTTCTTCTCGCTGGTGTTCGTGTTGATGCAGACGCCGCTGCAGCAGGTCTGGTTGGCGGCGCAGGCGACGCCGCACGCGCCGCAGTTCAGGTTGTCGCTGTCGACGGTCGTGCAGGAGCCGTTGCAGCAGGTCCTCCCGGCGAGGCAGCCATTGCCGCATCGGCCGCAGTTGTCCTCGCTCGTCTTGAGATTGACGCAGGCGCCGTTGCAGCAGGTCTCGCCGGCGCCGCAGACGACGCCGCACGCGCCGCAGTTCTGCCCGTCGCTGCCGGTGTAGGCGCATGCGCCATTGCAGCAGGTCGCGCCGACCCCGCAATTGTTGGTGCAACTGCCGCAGGTGCGGTTGTCGGTCAGATTGGCGCAACGGCCGGAGCAGCAGGACTGCCCCGTGCTGCAGGCATTGGTGCATCGGCCGCAGTGGTCCTCGTCGTTGGCGGTGTTCACGCACGCGCCGCTGCAGCAGGTCTGGTTGCTCGGGCAGGCCGATCCGCATGCGCCGCAATTTGCGGCGTCCGAGCGGGTGTCGACGCAATCGCCGCCGCAGCAACTCTCGGTCACGCCGCAGGCCGTGCCGCACGCCCCGCAGTTGTTCGGGTTGGCCGAGAGGTTCGCGCAATCTCCGTCGCAGCAGACCTGGTTGCCGGGACACTGCGTGCCGCATGCGCCGCAGTTGTCCGCGTCGGTGTCGAGATCGAAGCAGGTTCCGCTGCAGCAACTCTGACCGGTCAGGCAGGCGTCGCCGCACGCGCCGCAGTTCATCGCGCTCGACAGGAGATCGGCGCACACGCCGTTGCAGCAGCGCTGGCCCGAGGGACAGGCGACCCCGCATGCGCCACAGTTGTTGGTGCTGGCGGCGAGGCTGACACACTGCCCGTTGCAGCACGACTCGCCCGCTCCGCAGCGGATGCCGCAGGCGCCGCAGTTGGCCTTGGCGGAGGTGAGATCGACACAGGACCCGTTGCAGCAGGTCTGCCCGGATGAGCAGACGACCCCGCAGGCTCCGCAACTTCCCTCGTTGTACCGCGGGTTCACGCACGTCCCGGCGCAGCAGACCTCGGTCGAGGCGCACTGCACGCCGCACGCGCCGCAATTTCGCGCGTCGCTCTGAAGCGGCACGCACTGCGATTGGCAGCAACTCTCGCCGGTGTCGCAGGCGTTGCCGCAACTGCCGCAGTTGGCGGCGTCGCTGGACGGGCTCGAACAGGTCCCGGAGCAGCACGACTGCCCCGTGCCGCACGCGACCCCGCACGTCCCGCAGTTCCGGGTGTTCGCCGTCAGCGAGACGCAGGACCCGTTGCAGCAGGACTGGTTCGCGCCGCAGGCCGTCCGGCAGTTGCCGCAGTGCGCGTCATCGTAGGCGAGGTCGGTCAGCGGAATGCAGGTTCCCTCGCAGCAGGTATCGCCGCTCGCGCAGACGACGCCGCAGGCCCCGCAGTTGTCATCGTCCGCGCCGAGGACGACGCAGCGGCCGCCGCAACAGGTCTCGTTGGACGTGCAGGCGACCCCGCACGCGCCGCAGTTTGCGTTGCTGGCGCGCACATCGGCGCACTGGCCGTTGCAGCAGGCGTCGCCGCTCGCGCAGCGGGTATTGCAGGTTCCGCAGTAATCGGGCGACGACGAGAGGTTGGCGCACGTACCGCTGCAGCAGGTCTGGTTGCCCGCGCAGGCGACGCCACACTGCCCGCAGTTCCTGGTGTTGGACGTGAGCGCCACGCAGGACCCGTTGCAGCAGGTTTTGCCGGAGGCGCAGACCTTGCCGCAGCCGTTGCAGTTGTTCTCGTCATTGGTGGGGTTGATGCAGACGCCGGAGCAGCAGAGCAGCCCCTTGCAGCAGCTCTTGCCGTTCCCGCACTGCTGGTTGGCCTTCTTGCAGGAGCCGCCGCTGGTCGAGCTCTTTTTCGCGTCTGCGGCCAGCGGCCGCCCGGCGAGGGACGCCAGCGCGGCGGCCAGCAGCGAGCGCCGGGGCATCCCGCTCGCCAGGGTTTTCACCAGTTGATCGAATCGCTGCTGGTCCATGGGTCGCCCCGTTCCGGAATCCGGCCTTGTTGCGCTACGTGCGAAATCTGCAGATCGATGATGACTCCCCTACACGCAGAATGCCTCGCAGGATTTGCTTCCGCTGTAATCGCAGCAAACCCAGCCATCGCCGCAGGGGCACTCGTCGCCGCAGCAACCGTTGCCGTTACAGACTTCAGCGCCGCAGCAGGACTGCGTGGACGAGTTGTATGGGAGCGCTCCGCAACACGCATCCGCGCCGGAGGGGCCGGGGTTGGTGCAGGTGCCGCCGCAGCAGGCCGAGGTGCTGCACGCCTCCGTGCCACAGCAGTAGGGGCCGGCGTCAGCGTTGCAGACGCCGTCGCAGCAGATGCCGTTAAG
>CAIPGK010000643.1 GCA_903864575.1 uncultured Chloroflexota bacterium | reverse complement strand
TGTCGCCGCAGGACATCGCGACGCCGATCCGGCACATTCTCCGGAAGCAGGCCAATACGGCGGTGCTGATGGAGGAGGTGACCGGGTTCGATCTCGACCGCCGCGAGGTGCTTACCCAGAACGGCGTGGTTCCCTACGACTACCTGATCGTCGCCGCCGGGGCGAACCACTCCTACTTCGGCAACGACCAGTGGGAGCCGCTCGCGCCGGGTCTCAAGACGCTCGAGCAGGCGACGGACATTCGCAGCCGCGTGCTGCGCGCCTTCGAGGAGGCGGAGATCGCGGAGTCCGCGGCGGAGCGGCAGGCGTGGCTGACCTTCATCATCGTGGGCGCGGGCCCGACGGGGGTGGAACTGGCGGGCGCGATTGCCGAAATCGCGAGCGACGCGATGAAGGGCGAGTTCCGCAAGATCAACCCGGCGCAGGCGAAGGTCATCCTGGTCGAGGCGCTGGACCGGGTGCTGCCGCCCTTCTCGCCTGACCTGAGCGCGAAGGCGCAGCAGCAGCTGGAGGCGCTCGGCGTGGAGTGCCGCTTCGGCAAGCCGGTGAAGGCGATCGAGCCGGGGATGGTCACCATCGGCGAGGATCCAGTGCCCTGCGAGACGGTGATCTGGGCGGCGGGCGTGAAGGCCTCGCCGCTCGGCGCGATGCTCGGCGCGGAACTCGATCGCCCGGGCCGCGTGATGGTCACCCCGGAGCTGACGGTTCCGGGGCATCCGGAAATCTTCGTTGCCGGCGACCTCGCGTCGCTGAAGATCAACGACAAGCCGGTGCCGGGGGTCGCGCCCTCCGCGAACCAGATGGGCGAGCATGCGGGGGCGAATGTCCGGCGCGCGGCGACGGGGCAGCCGCTGAAGCCCTTTGTCTACAAGGACAAGGGCAGCATGGCGGTGGTCGGGCGGAACAAGGCCGTGGCGCAGGTCGGGAGCATGAAGTTCTCGGGCTTCTTCGCGTGGATGGCGTGGATGGCCGTCCACCTTGGGTACCTGCAGGGCATCCGGAACCGGCTGATCGCGACGATCAACTGGATCGCGCAGTGGTTCACCTTCAACCGGGGCGGCAGACTGATCACCAACTACGCCGGGGTCAAGCGGGTCGCGTCCGCCGGGCAGGAGGAGACGGCTGGTCTGGCCGGGGCGGCTCGCCGGTAGGATCGCCGGCACAGGCGCCCATCGTTGCGGTTGCGAAACGGCCTGCCGGGGCGTCCGGCAGGCCGTTGGCGTCGTGACCGGCTCCACGCCATCGGGCGCTGGTGTGGATAATGGCGCAGCAGTGGTGGGTTGCCGCTACGCTCGAGCGAGGATTCGATGACAGAGGCCGGTATCGCCGCCCAGCCGGCGCCGTTGCTCCGGATGAACGGCATCAGCAAGAGCTTCCCGGGCGTGAAGGCGCTCGAGGATGTGAGCCTGGAGGTCTTTCCGGGCGAGTGTCTCGCGCTGGTCGGGGAGAACGGCGCGGGCAAGAGCACCCTGATGAAGATCCTCTCCGGGGTGTACGCGCCGGAGGCCGGGACGATCCGGCTGGAGGGCCGCGAGGTCACGCTCCAGAATCCGCGGCAGGCGCAGGATCTGGGGATCTCCATCATCTACCAGGAATTCAACCTGATGCCCAACCTGACGGTGGCCGACAACATCTTTGTTGGACGGGAACCGGCCAGCGGCGGATTCATCCGGGGCGCGGAGATGACCCGGCAGGCGCAGGAGTTGCTGGACCAGCTCGGGGTCGCGCTGCGGCCGCAGGAGGTGGTGCGCGATCTCAGCGTGGCCGAGCAGCAGATGGTGGAGATTGCGAAGGCGCTTTCCTTCAATGCGCGGATCGTGATCATGGACGAGCCGACGAGCGCACTGACCGACCGCGAGGTCGACGCCCTGATGGAGATCATCCGGGGGTTGAAGGCGCGCGGGATGGGGGTCATCTTCATCTCGCACCGGCTTGACGAGGTGCAGACGATCGCGGACCGGGTGACCGTGCTGCGGGATGGTCGCAATGCCGGAACGCTGCCGATTGCGGAGGCGCCCGCCGAGACGATCGTGCAGATGATGGTCGGGCGGGACCTGGGGGACCTGTTCCAGAAGGACGCCGCCGTCTACGAGGCCGACGCGCCGTTCGCGCTGGAGGTGCGGGGGCTGAACCGTGCGGCGAGCCGGTTCGATCCGTCGGCGATCCACCTGCGGGAGGTCAGCTTCGGCGTGCGCGCGGGCGAGATCGTCGGGCTGGCCGGGCTGGTCGGTTCCGGGCGGACGGAGGTGGCGCGGGCGATCTTCGGGGCGGACGCCATCGACAGCGGGGAAATCTGGATCGGCGGCAACCGGGCGACGATTCATTCCCCGAAGGATGCGATCTCCTACGGGATCGGGCTGGTGCCGGAGGACCGCAAGGCGCAGGCGCTGGTGCTCGGGCTGGCGGTGCGGGAGAACATCAGCCTGGCGTCGCTGCCGAGTCTGGTGCGGTTCGGGTTCGTGCGGCTGAACGAGGAGCGGGAACGGGCGGAGGAGTTCGTGAAGGCGCTCCGCATCCGGACGCCGGGTCTCGAACAGAAGGTGGTGAACCTGTCGGGCGGGAACCAGCAGAAGGTGGTGATCGCGAAGTGGCTGTCGCTGCAGCCGCGGGTGCTGATCGTGGACGAGCCGACGCGCGGGATCGACATCGGCGCGAAGGCGGAGGTGCACAACCTGCTGAACGAGCTGGCGCGCGACGGCGTGGCGATCCTGATGATCTCGTCGGAACTGCCGGAGATTCTCGGGATGAGCGACCGGGTGCTCGTCATGCGGGAGGGCCGGATCGCCGGCGAGGTGCCGCGCTCGGAGGCGACGCAGGAACGGATCATGGCGATGGCGACCGGTCTCGGCCGGAAACAGGATGCCGCCTGAGGCGGGAGGAGCGAGCAGGTGAGCGCATCGGGCGCGGCCATCGACACGACGGGCAAGCAGCGAGTGGATCTCTACGATCTGACGGCGCGATTCGCGCCGCTGATCATCCTGATGCTGCTGGTTGCGGTGATGTCCGTCATATCGGACGGGTTCCTCTCGTCCTACAACATCTTCAATGTGCTGCGGCAGATTTCCTTTACCGGGATCATCGCGGTCGGCATGACCTTCGTTATCCTGACGGCCGGCATCGACCTGTCGGTCGGGTCGCTGGTGGCCCTCGCGGGCATGGTGGCGGCGTCGACGGCGAAGGGGTCGCGGAGCCTGCTGGAGGGGGGCGTGACGGATCCGGGGGGGTCGCGGGTGCTGATGGCCTTCCTCGCCGCGGTGGCGGTCGGGTTGCTGATCGGGGCGTTCCAGGGGACGCTGATCGGATCGGCGGGGATTCCGGCGTTCATCGTGACCCTCGGCGGGCTGGGGGCGTGGCGGGGCGCGACCTTGCTGTGGTCCGGCGGGCAGCCGATCAGTTCGTTCTCGGATGATTTCAAGTTCTGGGGGCAGGGGTTCCTGTTCGGCGCAGGGGAGTTCCGGGGCATTCCGATCCCGGTCGTGGTGTTCGGGCTGTTCGTGCTGGCCGGGTTCATCATCCTGAAGTACACGCAGTATGGGCGCTGGATTTACGCGCTGGGCGGCAACCCGGAGGCGGCGCGGTTGTCCGGGCTGAACACGACGTGGCTGACGGCCAGCGTCTATGTCATCTCCGGGCTCTGTTGCGGGGTGACGGCGTTCCTGCTGACCTCGCGGCTCAACTCCGCGGAGCAGGTGGCGGGGCAAAACTTCGAACTGGACGCGATCGCGGCGGTGGTGATCGGCGGCACGAGCCTGTCGGGGGGCAAGGGTGGCGTCGTCGGAACGCTGATCGGGGCGATCCTGATCGGGGTGCTGAAGAACGCGCTGGTGATCCTGAACGTGTCGCCCTACTTCCAGCCGATCGTCATTGGTGGCATCATCGTGCTGAGCGTGTTCCTCGACCAGCTCGCGAAGAAGCGGCGCCGGTAGCGGGAGCGCGCTGGTTCCTGTACGCCCGGGCAATGGGCGTGCGACCATTACCACGGAAGCGGCCCGGCTCTGCCGGGAGGTTTCACGAGCGCGCCGGGGAGGGCCCCGGCGATGAGGAAGCAGGAGGACCCGCAATGTCGCAGGAGATGTTCGAGGGCCAGATGAACCGGCGGCGGCTGGTGCAGGCCGCAGCGGCGGTGGCCGCAATGGTGGCGATGCCGGCCACGGCGCGGATCGCAGGCGCCGAAGACAAGATGAAGATCGCGTTCTCGGTTCCGGGGCTGAACTTCCCGTTCTTCGTGCACATGATGAACCTGGCGAAGATGCACGCCGAGGAACTGGGCAACGTCGAGCTGATCGAGCTGGACGGGCAGGAGAACGGCAAGCCGAGCTCCACCAAGCAGTCGGCTGACATCGAGGCCGCGATCGCGCAGGGCGTGAAGGGCATCGTGATCAGCCCGAACGACGCCGCGGCGCTTGGCCCCGCGATCCAGGCCGCGATCGACGCCGGCGTGCCGGTCGTGACCGTGGACCGCAATGTGGACCCGTCGGTGAAGACGCTGGCGCACGTCGGGGCGGATAACGTCCGGGGCGGCGAAATCCAGGGCGAGTACCTGATTTCGATTCTTGCGGATGGCGGCAACGTCTACGAGCTGCAGGGCCAGCCGGGCGCGTCTCCGGCGATCGACCGCAACAAGGGCCTCGTCGAGGCGCTGGCCGGTCAGGACAAGATCGTCATCTCCAACAGCCAGACGGCGGAGTTCGCCCGCGACAAGGCGGTCTCCGTCTTCGAGGCGATGCTGGCGGCGAATGGCGAGCCGAAGGCGGTCGTTTGCGCGAATGACGACATGGCGTTCGGCGTGATCGAGGTGGCGACGGCGAACGGGCTGTCGATGCCGGTGATCGGCTTCGATGCGCTGCCGGAAGCCCTGATCGCGATCAAGGAAGGCACGATGGCCGCGACCATCGAGCAGCACCCGGGCATGCAGGCCATCACCGCGATGGACATCCTGCTGGCCAAGCTGAAGGACGGCAAGGACCCGGAGCAGCACGACCTGTTCCTCGAGCCGGACCTGATCACGATGGAGACCCTCGCTGGCGCGGAGCGGGCCGTCGAGGCCGGCATCGAGATGGAAGAGGAAGTCACCGAGGAGATGGCGGCGACCCCGGCCGCCTGATCACGGCAGGATCAACGAACGCGATACGGGAGGGCCTCCGGGCCCTCCCGTTCTCTTGCCCCACGATGGCGCATCCTCCCGGGCCACGAGTCCGGGAGGATCGTCCTCATCCCGATGCTCGATGAACGTGCGTGGCCGGCGCAATGCACGGACGCCTGACGACAGTTGCGTGCAGTATGTGCTGGAGCAATGATTCAACAATATACGTTTATGACATAAAAGTGCTAAATCGGTGTTTTTTGCAGTATGATGCGACTGGGATAAGCCCGATGGTGATTGGGGCACGGGAAGGCTGGAGGCAGTACGATCTTGAGCAGGCTACTCAGGGTGCTCGCTGTGTGGGTGGCGGTCGCGTTGGCGCTGCCGGTTCTTGCCTCCGGAACGCGACCGGGAAACTGGTTGGCGGATGAAGCGCGCGCCGAAATTTCATGCGACGGCGGCTCGCTGCTCAACTGGAGTTTCGAGGAGCCGGTGATCGCCCCCAAGAGTTACAAGATTTTCAACAATGCCGACATACCGGGGTGGAACAGCACATCCGGCAAGATCGAACTCTGGAGCGACGGGTTCAGCAGCAACAGCGGCGGCCCGGTTCCCGCGCCAGTCGGCAACCAGTTCGCTGAAATCAACGCAACTGCCAACGCGACGATGTACCAGGATGTCGGCACCACTCCGGGAACGGTGATCTACTGGTCATTGCTCCATCGAGGCCGTGCTGGCGTGGATACGATGGCCGTGCTCTTTGGGCCGCCAAACGACAGCCAGCTCGTCCAGCAAGCCGAGTTCTCCACAGGCAATACGGACTGGGATGCGTACAGCGGGTCCTACACCATCCCGCCAGGACAGACGACGACCCGGTTCGCATTCCGCGCGGTATCGACGGCAACCGGCAATCAGACGGTCGGCAACTTCATCGACGCCATTTCCCTGACGACCGAACCATGCCCCGAGCCGCCGGATTGCGACGATGCAAGCCTTGCCCCGATTGCAACCCCCAAAACCTACCTTGGCAACAAGAACACGAACCTCACGGTCGATGCTCTCGATGGCGTCATTTCCAACGATGTCGATCCGACCGGCCGCGGAATGCAGGTCACTGCCTGGGGCAATCCGAGTCACGGCAGACTGCGAAGTCTGGATGTCGATGGGTCGTTCATTTACGAACCGGATCAGGATTTCGTGGGCGATGACACGTTCGAGTATACGGTCGCAAATGCATGCGGCAGCGCCACTGCCGTGGTCACGATTTCAATCCAGGATCCGGAGCCGGTGCCTGGTTGCCGAGACGCCCGGAACCAGCCGAAAAGCGTGCCGCACGTCTACTTTGCCGACCTCGACACCAAGCTCCGGGTGCTGCAAGCCGACAGCCCGCTGCGGACCGATGAGGGCGGCGACCGCCACCGGTTGTACGTGTCGGGCTCCGGATCGCCAATCGCTCAACCCAGCGACCTCGGAGATGGCACGCTGGTCGGTCTTGACCGGGATGGAACTTTCGAGTACACGCCGCCAGCAGGGTTCACCGGCACGGTCACCATTCCGTACACAATCGAGAATGCGTGCGGCAGCGATTCCGGCGAGATCAATATCCAGGTCGTCGACCCCGCGCCGAGTTGCAAGCCTGAAGACGATCCCGTCGCGAAGGACACGAAGTACGAGATCTACCGGAACCAGCAACTCACCAGCGCCGATCCAGGGGTGATGTGGAACGATCAGGACCCGACTGGAACCGGAATTGTCGTCGTCGCCTGGGGTCCGGCAAGGCATGGATCGCTGTACGCAATTAGCGAGCAGGGCGGATTCAGCTACGAACCCGAAAAGGGGTTCACTGGTCAGGACGAGTTCGAATACACCATCGCCAACCAGTGCGGAGAGTCGACGGCGCTGGTGAAGATCGATGTCCTCGATGACCAGCCGCCTGGACCTGACTGCCAGGATGGCGACATGCCGAAGGCAGGCAAACCCAGCTACGCGGTGACCGAGGGCGGCAGGATCGAAACGGACAAGAGCACCGGCGTCCTCTATGACTCTTCTGGCGGCGGGAACTACCCGCTCGCGGTCACTGGCTGGGGCGCGGTGTCTCCGGATGGCGCGGGAACGCTTGATCAGACGAACGAGAACGGCGCGTTCCGGTTCATCGCGAGTTCAGGATATTCGGGCGAGGCGCAGTTCCGGTTCACCGTGGCGAACGAGTGCGGCGAAGAATCCGGTGTCGCGACGATTTCGGTGCAACAGAAGGTCACGCCGCCGGTTGCGCCGAATTACACTGAGAAGCTGCGTCTCAAGGACGAGAACAAGATCAGCAGGGATGCAAACAACGGCCTGTTGTCTGGCGTCGACACCAACGGATGTGGAGGCGAGGCGGTCATCGACGTCTCGCAGCCGAAGCATGGCCAGGTCGACTGGGACGCTGACGGCTCATTCACCTACACGCCAGACAAGGGCTACACCGGCAAGGATCAGTTCGACTACACCGTCCGCACCGATTGCGGCGAGGCTACTGGCGCCGTGAGCATCGATGTCGAAGGCGATAACGGCGGCGGCGGCGGTGGCGGCGGTGGTGGTAGCGGTGGTGATGGTGGTGGCGGGAATGGTGGCAACGGCGGGAATGGTGGCGGTGGCGGTGGCGGATCCGAGGATCCATTGATCGCAGCTGCCGAGGCCGGTGATGGCGGCGCGGCGGACGGCGCAGCGGACGGCGGGGCTATCGCGACGGGCGACTGGAACACCGGAGGCAACGCCGGCGACCGGATTCTCGTTGGTGACACCGGCATGACCTGCGACGAGAAAAGCGGCGAATGCTGGGGTGAGTCCCGGTGCGATCCGGCCAGCGGAACTTGCGAGGACGCGACCGGGGACGTTTGGGTCGAAGGCGGCGACATCGCCAACGGGACGACCGGTGACCTCGGCGCCAACGGCGGGCTGGCTGCGAGTGATGCCGCCTCCGGGGACCTCAACGCCGCGCACGTGGGAGACGGGGACGCCATCGTCACCGCGCCTTCGATCGAGCTTGGTTCGGCCGCGTCACTCCCGGAGGATCAGGTCATTGCGGCGCAACCAGACGAGGATTCCGCATGGGTGGTCTCGGAGCAGAACGCAGCCGTGGATGACGTTGTGGAAAGCGCCGACTGGCTTGTCTCCGAGCAGCCGGCAGCGGATGAGACGGCCTTCACGGATTCCGGGCTTGCTGCCGCAAGCGTCATCGGCGATGGCCCGATCAGTTCGGATCAGGCGATCCCGGCTCCCGGTGGTTGCGTGGCATATGCCACCTGGCTCGATGCCCAGACCGCGTTCGAGGCGGGTCTCGATGCGTCCATCGATCCGGATGGCGACGGCATCGCCTGCGAAGACATGATGGAATAGCTGGAACCCCATCCAATGGGTTCCGGACAGCGCGGGATGCGGCATCGCATCCCGCGTTCGCGTTCTCCGCGCGAGGACCGCGAGACTGGCATACACTCCCGGTCTATCGGCTGGCGGGGGTGAACAACGTGAGTGCATCGGCAATCGAATCAACGGACGGCTCGGGGACGCTGAATCAGGATCAGCGCGCGCGCGCATCCCGCCTGCTGGCGATCGTCACCTTCCTCGCCTCGATCGTCATCAACATCCCCCAGACCATCTCGCCGAACTTCTTCCGCGACGAGATCGGGATGGATGGCGCGCTCAACGGCTATCTGATCGCCATCCGCGAGGTGCCGGGGTTCCTGCTGATTTTCGTGGCCGCGCTGCTGTTGCGGCAGGGGCTGGCGCGAGCGACGGCGATCTCCCTCTTCGTCGCGGGCGTGGGGTACTGCCTGTTCGCGCCTGCGAACACCTTCATGGCGCTCATCATTCCCACGCTCGTTTCCAGCATCGGCTACCACTCCTGGCTGCAGTTGCAGGACGCGCTGGGACTCTCGCTGGCGAAGCATGGCGAGGAAGGGACGGTGCTTGGCCGGTTCCGCTCGATCGGGTTTGCCGGGACCATCGTCGCCCTGCTCGGCACGCTCGCCCTGTTCTGGGCGTTGCAACGGGTCTCGGGCGACCTGCGGGCGGTGCAGGGACCATGGCTGCGTGGACTCTACGTCGCGACCGGCATTTGCGCCTTCCTCGGCGCGGTGTTCATCGTCCGCTTCCCGGTTTCCGCGAACGATCGCGCGATGGCGAAGGCCGCGCCGCGCATCACCTGGCGCCGGGAGTACAAGCTGTACTACTGGCTGAGTTTCCTCGACGGCTCGCGGATGCAGATCTACTTTGCCTTCGCGCCATTCGTGCTGGTGGAGGAGTTCGGCGTCGATGTGCTGACGCTGACGAAGCTGCTGACGGTCGCCGCGCTGATCAACTGGGCGACGGGGAGCCACATCGGGAAGCTCGTCGACCGGTATGGCGAGCGGCGGATGCTGACCATCGGCTACACGCTGCACCTGGCGGTGTTTCTCGGGTTCGCGCTGTCGAAGAACATCTGGCTGCTCTACCTGACCTACCTGGGCTACAACTTCCTGTTCCTGTTCTCGATCGGGACGACGACCTATCTCCGCAAGATCTGCCGGCCGGCCGACCTCGCGCCGAGCCTGGCGATGGGCATCTCGCTCTCGCACCTGACGGCCATCGTGGTGCCGCTGATCGGCGCGCAGGTGTGGAGCAGGTTTGGCTACCAGTTCCCGTTCCTGTTCGGCACGGTGTTCATCTTCGGGTCGCTGATCCTGACCCAGAAGATCGATGTGCAGCAGCAGCGGATCGCGGGGGCGCCGGGAACCGCCGAGACGCGGCACATGGCCGAGCAGGAGATGGAGGCGGACGGGGCGACGCTGCCGGGATCGCAGGATGGCTTCGTCGTGAGCCCGGCCGCGACCGAGGCGCTCGCCGAGGAGTGATGCCCGGGCCTCGGGATGCCCGGGAAGGAGCCGCGATGCGCGTGTACATGGCCGGTCCGATGTTCACCGCGGCCGACAAGGCGTGGAATCTGGGGCTTGCCCAGCGGTTGCGCGGGCACGATTTCTGGGTGTTCTGCCCGAACGAAAGCGAGCCGAACGAGGACACCACGCGGGAGACGGTCACCGCGCGGCTGATCTACGAGGTGGACATCGCCGCGCTGGAGTCCTGCAACGTGGTGCTGATGCAGGTGTCCGAGGACTCCGGAACGAACTGGGAGGCGGGGTACTTCGACTGCCTGAGCAGGAAGGTCGATCCGGGCCGGTATTACGGCATCGTGGGGCTGGCGACCGATTTCCGGCTGCACGCGGTTCCCGACCCGGAGCGGCGCGGGGTGGAGAACCAGGCGCCGCATGTCAACGCGCTGATCGCCGGTGGGCTGCAGGCGTCTCTGGGCGTCTTTCTCACGGAGGAGGATGCCGTGGCGCGTCTGCTGCAGGTCCGGCAGGAACGGGAGGGGTACTGATGTCCGAACCTGAGGCCGCCGGCGCCGAGCCGATCCTGAACGTGCGCGGGGAGGGGGTGGCGCTGGGGCCGCTGCGCCGCGATCTGGTGCCGGTCTATGCCCGCTGGATCAACGATCCGCAGGTGCTGCGGACGCTCGGAGTGTTGCCGATTCCGGCGACGCTCGACGCCGAGGAGAAGTGGTTCGAGCAGGCGGTGTCGGGAGAAACCCGCCATTTCACGATCTACCGGCTGGACGGCATGGTTCCGATCGGGACGTGCGACCTGCGGGAGATCGACCACCGGAACCGGTCGGCGAGTCTCGGTATCCTGATCGGGCCGGAGGAGCACCGGGGCAAGGGGCACGGCACGGAGGCGATCCGGCTGCTGCTCGATGTGGGATTCACGGTGCTGGGGCTGAAGAACATCATGCTGTCGACCTATGCCTTCAATCTCGCCGGGCGGCGATGCTATGAGAAGGCGGGGTTCCGGGTGATCGGGCGGCGGCGGGAATGCCGGTTGCTGAACGGCGAACTCCACGACGAGATTTTCATGGACATGCTCGCCAGCGAGTTCGAGAGCCCGGTGCTGGCGGCGATCTTCGCCCCGGACGCGCCGCGCCGGTAGCGGCGTCGCTCACCGGCCGGCTCCGAAGCCGTGCCGGACGAGCGCGTGGCGGAGGGCATCCTCCGACGCGGGATGACGGCAGACGAGCATGACCTGCTGGATGGCGGCGTCCTGGTCGAGGTAGCCGGCGACGGTCTCCACCGCGATGGCGGCGGCGCGCTCGGCCGGGAAGCCGAAGGTTCCGGTGCTGATGGCCGGGACGGCGATCACCCGCGCGTCATAGAGGCTGGCGAGGGTGAGAGTGGAGATGTAGCAGGAGGAGAGCGCCTCGTCCTCCCGGTTAGCGCCGCCGCGCCAGACCGGGCCGCTGGTGTGGATCACCCACTTCGCGGGAAGATCGAAGCCCGGCGTGATCCGCGCCCTGCCGACGGGACAGGGCGCGAAGAAGGCGCAGGCCTCGGCCATGCGCGGCCCCGCGCCGGTGTGGACGGCCCAGTCGACCGTGCCGGGCGCGCCGCCGCTCATGGTGGGATCGACCGCGTTGACGATGGCGTCGACCGCGAGGGCCGCGATGTCTCCGCGGATGATGGCGATCGGTTCGGGCATGGGGCGGGCCTCCCGGTGCGTGCGTTCCGATGTCGCTGTCGCTGTCGCCGTTGTGCGGGTGGCCCGCGCCAGCGGGGCTAGGTTGCAGACCCCTCGTAGACGAGATCGCGGCAGCGGGATTCCACGTCGCGCGGGTCCATCGGCCGCTGGGCGAGGCCATGTTCGATGGCGGAGGCGGCGACGGCCGCGGCGACCTTCGGGGAGACCCGCAGATCGAGGCTGTCCGGGATGATGAAATCGGGCGAGAGCTTGTCGGGATCGACCAGCCCGGCGATGGCGCGGGCGGCGGCGATCTTCATGTTGTCGTCGATGGTGCGGGCCTTGACGTCGAGCGCGCCGCGGAAGACGCCGGGGAAGGCGAGCGAGTTGTTGACCTGGTTCGGGAAGTCCGAACGGCCGGTGGCGACGGCGAGCGCGCCAGCCTCGCGGGCGAGGTCCGGGGTGATCTCCGGGGTGGGGTTGGCGAGGGCGAAGACCAGCGGATCGGGGGCCATCGAGCGGACCATCTCCGGGGTCAGCGTGCCGGGCGCGGAGAGGCCGATGAAGACATCCGCGCCGACGATGGCGTCGGCCAGCGTGCCCTGCCGCTTCTCGCGGTTGGTGACCGCGGCGATCTCGACCTTCGAATGATCCATGTGCTTGGACCGGCCCTCGAAGATCGCGCCGGCGCGGTCGCAGAGGACGACGTCGCCGACGCCGAGACCGAGCAGCAGCTTGGTGACGGCGATGCCCGCCGCGCCCGCGCCGTTGATGGTCACCCGCAGGTCCTTGAGGTCGCTGCCGCGCAGTTTGCAGCCGTTGAGCAGGCCGGCGGCGACGACGATGGCGGTGCCGTGCTGGTCGTCGTGGAAGACCGGCATCTCCAGTTGCTCGCGGAGTTTGCGCTCGATTTCGAAGCAGCGCGGGGCGGCGATGTCCTCGAGGTTGATGCCGCCGAAGGCCGGGGCGATGTCCTTGACGATCTGGACGATCTCGTCGACGTCGCGCGCGGCGAGGCAGATCGGGAAGGCCTCGACTCCGGCGAGGGTCTGGAAGAGGACGGCCTTGCCTTCCATGACCGGGAGCGCGGCGCGGGGGCCGATGTCGCCCAGCCCGAGCACGGCGGAGCCGTCGGTGACGACCGCGACGAGGTTGCCCTTGGAGGTGATCTCGGTCACCTGAGCGGGATCGTTCTTGATGACGTGCGCCGGGACGAGGGCCGCGGGCGGAACGTAGAGGACATCGAGGATGTGGTGGTCGCGGATGGGGATCTTGGAGCGCACCTCGAGCACGCCGCCGTGCCGCTTGCGAAGGTCGATCGCTTCCTCGCGGAGGGTCTTGAACTCGCCGGACCGGGCGCCGGTCTGGCTGGGCAGGAGGCGGCCCTCGTAGACGTAGCGGCGGGTCTTCTCGGCGACCGCCTCCGGGGTGATGTCGACCGAGGCCTCGCCGGCCTCGATGGAGGCGCGGACGACGGCGGCGGCGACGGCCGGGGCGACCCGGAAATCGAAGATGCGGGGGATGATGTAGTCCGGGTGCAGTTCGTGATCCGGGATGACCGAGGCCAGGGCCTGGGCGGCGTAGAGGAGGGTGCGGAGCCGGATGCTGCGGGCGCGGCAATCGAGCAGGCCGCGGAAGACGCCGGGGAAGACGAGCGAGACGTCCATCGTGTTCGGGTAGTCGGAACGCCCGGTGGCGACGATGCGCGCCCCGGCGGCGCGGGCGAGCCCGGGATCGATCTCCGGTTCGGGGACGGCGAGGGCGAAGATGATCGGGTCCGGGGCCATCGAGCGGACCATCTCCTCGGAGACGATGTTGCCGCTGGAGAGGCCGATGAAGACGTCCGCGCCCTGCAGCATCTCGGGCAGGGAGCCGCGCTGGTCGTCGAGGTTGGTTTCCTTGGCGAGATAGGCCTTCGCCCAGTTCATGCGGTCGGGACGGTACTTGTGGATGACCCCGGCGCGGTCGCAGACGACGATGTTCTGCGCGCCCGCCCGGTGGAGCAGGCGGGCGACGCCGATGCCGGCAACCCCCGCGCCGGAGACCACCACGCGGGCATCCCCGATCGTGCGGCCCGTCACCTTGAGCGCGTTGGTGAGGGCGGCGAGGACGAGGATCGCGGTGCCGTGGTGCTGGTTGGAGAAGACGGGGATGTCGGCCGCCTTGTCGAGGTGATCCTGCACGGTGAAGGACTTCGGCGCGGCGATGTCGTCGATGCAGATCGCGCCGAAGGTGGGGGTGACGGCGAGCCCGGCGCGAATGATCTCCGCGGGGTCGGTGGTGGCGACGCAGAGGGGGAAGGCGTCGATCCCGGCGAAGGTCTTGAAGATGACGCTCTTGGCCTCGGCGATCGGAAGCGCGGCCTCGGGCGGGCCACCGGCGCGGCCGAAGATGTCGGAGCCGTCGGTGAGGATGGCGACGGTGTTGCCGCGGCAGGTGAGATCGTAGGAGAGCAGGGGGTCGTCCTTGATGGCGAGGCAGGCCTCGGCCACGCCGGGGGTGTAGACCAGCGACAGGACCGACCGGTCGCGGACGGGAACCTTGGACTGGACGCCGATCAGGCCCTGATAGCGCCGGCGATAGTCCAGACCTTCATCGCCGATGCCCGGGAACGCGCCATCGATTGCCACGTGGAACCTCACCCACTCACGCTTCGACGCTTCGCAATGCCGGTATTGTACGCGGTTCCCCGGACAGGACCCCCGCGCCAGGCGACGCGCGAGCGCGCCGGGAATGGCTCGGCAGGCGGCGCGGCGGTCCGGGCGCGCGGAGCCGGAGCATCGCCGGGGGGTTTGTGGGGTTATTGGGGTTTTTTCGGTTTTTTCGTTTTTTCCCCACGGTGTTTCCGCGCTCACCAGTCCGGGGTTGCCGGGCCCTCCCCCCCCCGTTCGGCGCCCCTCGCATCCCTGAAGGCCATAAGGTAAAAATATGTGTTTATATATTCTATAC
>CAIPGK010000642.1 GCA_903864575.1 uncultured Chloroflexota bacterium | reverse complement strand
GTCCGTGTTCGCGAGTGGCACGATCCTTGCGAGGTGGGAGATGGAGATCGGTCGCAGAGGATCGTGTTGACTGAACGATTGGTCAACAGCCCTATACTCCTGAACGATCGTTGAGTAGACTATGGCCTTACGGATCGGGAACAGCAGCGCGCGCGGCATCGTCGGCACGCAGGGACAAGGCGGCAGCGATGACGATGGCAATGGACAGCGGTGGTTCGGGGGCAGGAGGGCGAGAGCGCCTGCTGGCGGCCGCGCTCGATCTGTTTCTCGAAGCCGGATACGAGGGCGTCTCGATGCAGCAGATCGCCGACGCCGCGGCGATGACGAAGGGCGCGCCCTACCACCACTTCAGCAGCAAGGAAGACCTGTTCGGTCAGGCGCTGGGCCGCCACTTCGATCGGATCCAGGAGGGACTGCATGCCCGGATGGAGGCCCATGCCGATCTTCGGGAGCGCATGATCGAGGGATTTGTCTACCTGATCGAGCATTCTGACGCCGGAATGGTGCGGCTTGTCGAGGATTTGCGCCGGTTGGTCGGGGTCGAGCGGATGGCCGGATATGGCGTGACGCTGGACCGGCTGCGAGAGTGCAATCGCTCGCTGTTCGAGCAGGCCGAGAGCGGAAGCGTGCCGCTCGCCTGTACGGCTGCCGAGGCCGCCGATCTTTTCCTGGCCGTGCAGGTCGGGGAATTGAGCCTGCTGGAGATCGAGACGCGGTTCGAGATTTCGCCGGAGATCGTGCGTGCCCGCGCCCGCTGGATTGTCGACATCATGCTGTCCGGACTGGTCAGCGACCGGATTGGCGCAGGCACGGTCAAGGCCACCGGGGCCGAGCAAGGCGGGTCCGAGCGCGATCGTGAACGTAGCGAGCGTTGCTGATCCCACGACCTGAAGGGTGAAATTTCGCGCGAGCGGTAACAATCTCGCCTTGAAACGATGGAACCGGACGAACTAAACTAACGTTCAGTCAGGTAGAAAGCGCGGGGACGCGCTACCGGGCCCACGGGGGGACCGGAAACAAGAAAGGAACAGGGACATGGATCTCAACAAGTTCGATGCGCTGACCCGTGCCGTTGCCGACCGCCGCTCCACCGTCAAGGGTGGCGCCGCTGCGATCGCCGGCCTGGTTGGTCTGAAGGCCGTCACCGCGACCGTCGCCGCCGAGGATGCGGTCGTTGTCGAGGGCAACCGCGGTCCGGACAAGAAGTGCAACAAGAAGAGCCAGTGCGGCAAGGGCCTCAAGTGCTCCGACAAGGGCAAGTGCGAGTACAAGGGCCGCAACTGCGGCAAGGAAAACTACACCTGCCGGCGCGGCTCCGACTGCTGCGGCAACCTGGTGTGCGAGGGCAAGCGCTGCGTCGAGAAGATCTAGGTCTTCCGGAACTCGCTGAACGACACGGGTCCTGAACGAGGGGCGGCCAATCGGTCGCCCCTCGTCGCGTCTCCCGGCAGTGGGGAGGCTGTTCCGTCGAGCGGGGCGCTGTCAGGCTGGTGGACGGCCGGCATCCGGCGCGGGCCGGAACGTGAGCCGCGCCCCGGTGTCTCGGGAGCGCGGCTCACGCCGGACCTGATTGGCGCGGAATAGCCCGCTCAGATGCCGACGCTCAGCGCCTCGGCGGCGGGAGCTTCGCCCGGATGATGGGCGGCGGCGCGGAGCGGGATCTCCTTGATGAAGAACGCGACGATCAGGGCGGCGATCGCCACCGGGACGCCGAAACGGAACACGTCATCGATGGCGGCCGAGAAGGCGGAGAGAACCAGGCCCTTCACCGGTTCCGGCAGCGCCTGGATCGCCTGCACATTGTTGGCGCTCATCTCGCCTCCCGGAGGCGCCTGGCCGCCGAACTGCT
>CAIPGK010000641.1 GCA_903864575.1 uncultured Chloroflexota bacterium | reverse complement strand
TTAGATAGTACATGAAGGATTCAACCGGCGACAAGCCGGCGCGGTCGTATGGGCGACACCCGGCAACGAACCGGACAAGAACCGGGCCGGGCGATTGCTCGCCCGGCCCGCGCCGATCCGATGGTTGCCATTGCGGCCCGCTACGACTCCAGGTATGCCAGTGCGGTGCGGACCATCGACTCGATGCCGATGGCAAGCGCGCCCTCATCGAGGTCGAACCGGGGATGATGATGGCCCCAGACAAATCCCTTGTCCTCGTTCCGACTCCCGACGAACCAGTAGCAACCGGGAACACTCTCCAGAAAGTAGGAGAAGTCCTCGGCCCCCATCATTTGCGGGCTCTCGACGACGTTATCTTCACCCACCGTCTCCGCCGCCGCCTGCCACGCAAGCCGGGTCATGGCCGGATCGTTCACCGTGGCCGGGTACCCCCGCTGGTACTCGAATTCCGACTGCGCGCCCATGCTGGTTGCAATCCCCCGCACCAGCTCGCCAATGCGCCGCTCCAGCAGGTCCCGGTTGCCAGGAGTAAAAGTGCGAACCGTGCCGCGCAGCTCCGCGGTATCCGGGATGACATTGAATGCGTCGCCCGCAAGAAACGCACAGACCGACACCACCGCCGACTCGACCGGATCGACCTCGCGGGATACCAGCGTCTGCAGCGCCGTCACCATGGTGGCCCCGATGATCACCGGGTCGATGCAATCCTGCGGCTTCGCGCCGTGGCCGCCCTTGCCCCTGATGACAACGGTGAAGCGATCCGCCGCGGCCATCGCCGGGCCGCTCCGCATGTCGATCGTGCCGAGCGGGCCATCCTGGTTGATGTGCAGTCCGAACGCAGCGTCCACCTGCGGGTCCGTCAGAACGCCAGCGTCGATCATCGGCTTCGCGCCGCCCGGCGGCAGTTCCTCCGCGGGCTGGAACAGCACCTTGATGGTCCCGGCAAACTCGTCTCGCCGCTCCATCAGGATGCGCGTCGCAGCCATGAGGATGGCGGTATGCGCATCATGCCCGCAGGCGTGCATCACGCCGGGGTTTCGCGACACGTAGTCGACCTTGTTTTCCTCCAGGATGGGCAGGGCATCCATGTCCGCCCGCAGCAGCACCGTCCTGCCCGCACCCTTCCCGCCACGAATGAGCCCGGTAACGCCCGTACCGGCAATGCCGGTGCGGATGTTGTCCACCCCCAGCGAGCGCAGCCGATCCGCCACGATCCCCGAGGTACGCACCTCATGAAATCCGAGTTCCGGGTTCTCATGAAAGTCGCGCCGGTCCGCGATCGCCCCCGGCATCAGTTCCTCGATGGATTCCCGCAGCCTGGTGATGGTCACCATTCCGAGCAGACCTCCTCTTGCGCGTGTCAGTCAATCTCCGTGGGACGATACCAGACCGCGCCGCCCAGGGAAGAGCATGGCGCCGCTCACGTGGTCCGGGGTCGGGTCCCGGTCCCACCTTCCTCCTGCGTTGCGGCCCAGTCCATGCCGGGGTCGGCCCAGCCCGGAGGACCCGGATGACGTGCGCCGATCCGAACGTTCAGGGCGCTGCCGGTGCCTCGCTTCGCCACCCATGGCCATTGTCAGCAGGAACGCCCCTCACCAGTCGCCACAGCGCCCGGTCGCGGCCGTGCCCGGCGGTCGATGCCCATCGAGAGGTGCGGCAATGCCGACTGCCGATCTTCATCGCGATCGTCGCTCGCGCCGTGGGGTTTCCGGCTCCCGACGCCAGGTTCGTGTGGGACCCGCAAGCGCAGGAAATCGTCATCGAACCCGGATTCACCGGAGTCATCCGGGCCGCCACCCGTGCGGCGATGCTCTCCGCATTGCAGGACGGCGAACCGTCTGCGTCGGATCGCGTCCTGGCGCGCCCCTGCTGCCGAAGGTGCAAGCGCTCGCCGCCCGTGCGATTGCGGCCGGCGGGATTCCAAACGGGATCGCGCCGCTCATGCCTATCGACTTCGCGCGGTCTGACTGGAGCGTTGAACCTGACGAAGGCAACACCCGCCTGACGCAGGGTGCGGTAGCATCCTAGCAAGGCAGGGAGGGAGCATGGCTGGCGAACGGCTCACAGAGGAACGCGCAACCCAACTCGCGCAGGAGGCCGTCGACCGGGCCGGGGGCGCCCGAATGATCTATCGCAGCCCGCGAATGGCCTTCAGCGCCCACTCGCGCCGGGTCTACGATGTCGACGGCGTTCCCGTCGAGGTGCGCTGGGGGGAGATCAGCAGCCCCGCGATCGTCTCGGCCGGTGGCTACGTCTTCGAGATCCTCGATTGGGGTATCGACCTATTGGTGAGGCCACCGAAGCCGCGGCCCGCGCAGGACCCGCCTCACTGAGCGTCGTCGCCCTTTCCCGGACGCCCCGGCTGCAACCGGGAGAGGACGTCATGGCTCCAGCGTGACGCCCCAGGACCCGCCGGCCCGGTCGAGGCAGACGGCGAGGGCGGCGACCCCACGTTGGGAGCGCCAGTCGATCCCGGCGCTGGGGCAGGACCGCGCATCCAACGCCATCCCGGCGCGGGGCCGGAGCGTCCGGCCTCCTTCCGGGAGTCAAGCCACTCTGACAGGACGACCTGAATTGCCGCAGCAAACGGAATTGCCAGCAACGCGCCGGAAATGCCGAGGAACTGGGTTCCAGCAAGAATGGCGAGGAAGACCGTCATGGGCGAAAGCCCGACGGCGCCGCGCATGACTCTCGGAACCAGCACCGTGTTCTCGACCAGTTGCAATCCCGCGGCGAAAATCGCCACCAGCAACGCCTTGTCCCACCCTTGCGTCAGCGCGATGATGAAGGCCGGGACCGCTCCGAGCCACGGCCCAAGGATGGGGATGATCTCGGTGATGCCCGCCCACAGACCGAGCAACGGCCAGAATCGCACGCCCATCAGGCCATACCCGGTCGTGGCGAGCAGACCGATGACGAGACACAGAATCAATTGGCCGCGAAGCCAGTCGCCCACCTTGCCCTCGACCGCGTCCCAGATCCGGGCCGCGCGAACCCGCTTCTCCGAGGGCAGTTCGTAGATGACCAGCCTCCGGAGCCACGTCTTTTCGGTGAGGTAGTAGAACGAAATCACCAGCACGGTGAGCACGGAGACCAGTCCGCCGCCGATCCCGGTCAGGAATCCGATGGCCGCGTCGCTCGGAAACGGAATTGGCAGGCCGCCAGAACCGGCGCCCGCCCCGGGATTCTCGATGAAGGTGATTGCCTGCGTCAGAGCGTCGGCCCCGGGTCCGTTGAGGATCGCATTGGGACCACTGGCCCAGTCGTCTCGCAGCGCGGCAAGTTGCCCCGGCGCCTGCTCCCGGAAGATCTGCCCCTGCTCCCGGATCATCGGCGCGAGCGACGAAAACAGCAACGCAACGCCGCCGATGAGGGCAACGTACACGAGCACTATGCCGAGCGGCCGGGGAACCCGGCGCTTCTCGAGCTGGCTCACCGGTCGGTCGATGATCGTCGCGAATACCAGCGACAACGCGACCAGCACCACCAGCAACTGCACCTGGTACAGCATGTATGCGACCAGCAAGGTCAGGAGCAGGGTCAGCGGGGTGAGTCCCGACCGGCGGTCAAGGTGCGGTTCGGATTCGGTCGGGGCGACCGCCCGCGACGACGTCTGCACGGGCGCGGCAACGGAAACGGATGGCAAACGGACTCCCCGCGCCTCCGGTCCGCCAACGGATTCCGGCGTCGACATCCGCTATCCGCGATCGGCGAGATTGGCCGCACGCCAGAGCGCAGCATCAAACGCGTCGACCGGCTTTCGTCGCTCTGCATCGGGTAGAAGATTGAACCGGGTCGGGAAGGAGAACGCTTCCTTGCCGTCAATGGAAACCCGTCGAGCGGACCCGAACGGCTTGTTGACCGAGAAAATCTCGCGCGGCGGACGGGAAATCGCCTCGGCCTGGAACCAGCCATGCTCCGGGCATCGACCCGCGTGCATTTGCCAGGTCAAGTCGGAGGTGACGCCACCGAGGTCGCGAATCATGGAGTCCTGCAGTTCGCCGCCGCAGATTGGACATCGGAGCGGCGTCCGCGCCTGCAACCGGTCACGTTGGTACGTCTGGCTGCTCATGTGCTCTTTCGGCTCCGTACTGGTGGACGTATCCTCTCGGGACGTGGCCTTCGCCCCGTCCTCGGAGTGTAGCACCGCGTCGCGCCGTCGTCCGGGCAGGGACGCGCGAAAGGCTTGCGGGTAATGGATAATCGTTGTGGCCGGCGCCGGTGCGCTGGCGTCCCGCCGCCGAATGTAATGCACTGGAGGATCCCGCCGTGGCCGACCAGGAACTGATCGATGGGCTCATCGCCACCTATCGTGAACTGAACATGCGGGTCCGCCCGCTGCCTGAGGAACGCCTGCGCCTCGACACCGGCCACGGTTCGGTGCGCTCGGTCCTGAAGCGGATGCGCGATCACGAACTCAGCTTCTCCCAGGCCCTGAAGGATTCCCTCCTCGGCACCCCGATGCCGGACATATTCGCCGGCGAACCGCCGATCGTCGCCCCCGAATTCCACGACGAGCAGACCTCGACCATCCTCGCCCAGTTCGGCACGGCACGCGAGTCAACCCTCGCGATGCTTCGGTCGCTCCCGGCAATGGACTGGAACAAGGCGCAGGTTGGCGGAGCAACGGTTCACACCCGGGTCACCGAACTCCACCGAAACGATCAGCGCGTCCGGGAGCGGCTTGTCCAGCTGCTCGGCTCGCCTGCCTGAGAGGAAGCGACCAGGCCGGGGCTGATCCGTTCGCCCCGGCCCTCGACCGTCGACACGCAGCCGCCTGCAATGGTTCAGGTTCCGGACGCATCGAGCCTTTCGCATCGCGGAGCCGACGATGGCCAACTCGCCCTCGCTGCTCGAATCCGCCGACATTCGCGCTCGTCAGTGGCTCGGCTCCGCCGATGCGCTTCGCTGGCATTCGCTCGTCTGCCTGACGATCGTGCCCCTCGCGTTTGCAGTGAATGTGGCGACGAATGCGGCCTCTCTCTGGGCCGCGGGTGTGGCGGCCGTGTGGCTTCCGGCGCTGATCGTCCACGCCGGGTTTCAGGTTGGCCGGCTGTTTCATCGCAGTCCCGTGCCAACCGCTCGCCTCGATCCGGAAGCGACCTTCGCGATGACCGCGCCAGCGGCTGATTCAGGTCCACCGCGCCAACTGCCGGTCAGGCCGGAGCCTCCCCGCTTCGTCGATGGGCGTACCGGCTCGAACCTGAATCCCGACGGGCAGGAACCCGGGTTGCATTCTTCGCTCGACAGGTTTGACAGGTCCACCGGCCCTGGCGCGCAACCCGGATCTTTGGCCTCGGCCTTACCGACCCGACCGTTCGTCGAGCCGGATTTCCAGCACGGTTTCGTTCCCATCACGCAGCACCACGACCGGGGCAACCTCCCCCGGTCCGAACGCGAAGAGCGCCTCGGTGAAGGTCGTCTGGGCATTGATGGCGCGGTCCCCGAGGGCGGTGATGATGTCGCCCTCGCTGATACCGCCCGCGTCGGCGGGGCCACCAGGAACGACAGCCTGCACATAGGCTCCGTATGACGCCGGCAGGTCGTACAACAGGGCAGCCTCCGGCGTGATCGTGGCGTACTCGATCCCCATGTAGGGATAGGCGACACGGCCCTCGGCGATCAGCGCGGCGGCGATCCGTGCGACGGCGTTTGAGGGAATCGCGAAGAACAACCCCTGCGCCGGGAGTCCGTCATTTGTCTGCTGGATGCCCAGCGTGTTCACGCCGATCACCTTGCCGTCGAGATCGAACAACGGGCCACCGGAGTTGCCGGGATTGATCGCCGCGTTGTGCTGGATCAGGTTCGAATAGGCCGGTTCACCCCGCGCGCCACCCGGGAAGTCGCGGTTCAATGCGCTCACGATGCCATCCGTCACCGTCCCGGTGAATTCTCCGAGCGGCGACCCGATCGCCAGCACCGGCTGACCCTGCCTCAGGGCGTCCGAATCACCGAACGCCACCATCGCCGGCGCGTCACCCTGCAACGTCACGACCGCCAGATCAGATAGGGGATCAGCGCCGGAGAGCTCCGCCTCCCGCACGGTCCCGTCGGCCAGAATCACCTGGAAGCGGTCTCCGCCACGTACAACATGTTCGTTTGTCACAACATGGCCGTCGGAGTCGATGATGAACCCGGTCCCGCGGCCAGCTTCGAGGGTTTGCTCGGACATGACGTTTCCAGCCATCCGTCGGTTCACCACCGTCACCACCGCGGGTTTCACCTGCTCCACGATCGACACGGCGTCGATGACCGGCAGCACGGGCCGAGTGGTCCCGCCGCCGCCGTCACTGTCCTGCTTCCCGGCGACCGTCGCGACCGCAGGCGCCAGCGTAGGCGTCGGCACTGCCTCCTTCCGGGGACCACATCCGGCCAGCACGATCGTCGCAGCCATGGCGACGAGCACCACCGTTTTGCGCATGACACACTCCTGAGCGCCAATCGACTGCCGCCTGAGGCGCATCGATGCCAGCATTTCACGGAAGCGTAAGCGACGCTCGCTCGAGGCTGTGATAGTGTGCGAACCATCACACGACAGCACCCGTCGCTGGCCGCGACGCTGCAGTGAACCGGAGAGCCGAATGGACGCTCTGATACCCGAAATCGCGAGGCACCCGATGAC
>CAIPGK010000640.1 GCA_903864575.1 uncultured Chloroflexota bacterium | reverse complement strand
CGCCGGTGCAGTTGGCACATCGCCCGCATCGCTGTGCGGCGGGATCGTCCAGTTCGCGGCTGATAAACTCCATCAGGCACCCATCGAAGGCAACGAATTCGCGCATTCGCTCGCCTTCCGCGCGCCGCAACGAGGAAAGAGCTTGGGCGCGGGACTCATCGGGAATGAACGGATTCGCGGTGCGGCTGTACTGTGACTGGTCCTTGACGATGATGCCGTCTACTTCGAGGTGGTTCAGCGCTTGGTTCAGGCGGCCGTGCTTCATGTTCACCCGGCCTTCGAGTTGTTGGATGCCGAGCGAGGGTTCGGCGTCGAGGGCCGAAACGATGGCTTCCTGTTCAGGTAGCGTCGGGAATGCCGTTTCGATGAACCACTCGTGGATTCGAGAGTCCTCTTCCCCGTCGAGGAGGATTGCTACCGCGTTGTCGATTGCACGACCCGCCCGGCCTACCTGCTGGTAGTAGGCGACGACGGATCCGGGCCGCTGGTAGTGGATGACAAATCCGAGATCAGGTTTGTCGAATCCCATGCCCAGGGCGACCGTTGCAACGAGCGCCTTCAGGCGATTGCCGCGCAGGTCCCCCTCGAGCTCCGTCCGTTCGTCGGGCGTCATCCCGCCATGATATGGTCGAGCGTTCACTCCTTGCGACTGGAGCCATGCTGTGACCTGTTCGGCATCGCGAACCGTGAGCGCATAGATGATCCCCGAACCGCGAAGTTCAGGTACGTGTTGGGAGAGCCATGCCAGCCGCTCCTCGGTGAATGGCAATCGTAGTGTCTGGAGCTGCAGCGAACGCCGCGCCAGCGGACCGCGATTAACGACGAGTTGATCGCCCAGTTGCGATTCGATGTCCTGGACAACACGATCATTGGCGGTGGCGGTAGTCGCGAGGATCGGCACATTGCTGGGAAGATTGCTGACGATGCCCACGATGCGGCGGTAATCCGGTCGGAAATCGTGGCCCCAGTCAGAGATGCAGTGCGCTTCGTCGATGACGAGCATCCCGATGCCGCCCTTGATATGTCGCAATGTTTGATTGCGGAATGCCTGGTTGCCCAGTCGCTCCGGAGAGATGAACAGAACGTCGATGTTCCCATTACTGAGCCGCTTGGTGATCGCTGGCCAATCGTCAGGATTGCTGGACGTCATCGCCTCCGCTTGAACACCCAGGTTCTTTGCCATCAACTGCTGGTCGGCCATCAGGGAGAGGAGCGGGCTGACGATCAGCGTGACGCCCGCGCCCTTTTCGCGCAGGAGGCGGGTGGCCAGGAAGTAGACGAGGCTCTTCCCCCAGCCGGTGCGCTGCACGACGAGTTGACGAGCCTGGTCATCCACGAGGGCGAGGATGGCCTCGAGTTGGCCGTCACGGAACTCCGCGCCCGGATCGTTGAATGCTTCCCGGAACAGTGCATACGCCCGGGCTCGGCTGTTGCTCATGGACACGCCTCACCAATACCCCGCTGGTTCTCCTGCGCAGTATGGCGACTCATATTTTGACTGTCAAAAGACAACGTTACATCGTCGTCAGCCTGCCCGCGGGAACGCCAGCGCGGCGCCTCGGATGGCGGTCTGGACCCGGTCGCCGGGGCGGATGCCGCCATAGGCCCCGACGCGGGCGCGGACCGTACCGCCGCTGTCGAGGGCGAGCGTGAGCACCTGATCGTGACCGAAAAAGAGGCGGGACTGGACGGTAGCGTTCGGTTCGGACGCTTCCGTGGCGGGGATGAGCCGGATCTGTTCTGGCCGGAGCATGATGTCCACCGCGCCGGTTGCCGGGACCGCCAGGGGAACGTCGCCGAGTTCGCAGGACGCGCGGCGCCCGCTCGCCTCCGCCGGGAGGAACTGGGCATCGCCGACGAAGGCCCCGACCTCACGGGTTGCGGGGCGGTGGTAGAGCTCCTCAGGGGAGCCGGTCTGGACGATTTCGCCGTCAAACATGACCGCCACCCGATCGGCGAGGCTAAGGGCCTCCTCCTGATCGTGGGTGACCAGGACGGCGGTCGCCCCGGCTGCGCGGAGAATCTCGCGGACCTCCTCGCGGACCGAGACACGAAGTTCGGCGTCGAGGTTCGAGAACGGTTCGTCGAGCAGAATCAGGTCCGGGTTGGGAGCGAGGGCGCGGGCGAGCGCCACCCGCTGCTGCTGGCCGCCCGAGAGCTGATCGGGCATCCGCTGGGCCATTCCCGAGAGACCGACCGCGGCAAGCGCCGCCGCCACGCGGGCATCCCGATCCCGCTCGCCCCGCGGCAGGCCGAAGGCGACGTTCCGCGCGACGCTCAGGTGGGGGAAGAGCGCGTAGTCCTGGAAGACCATGCCGACCCGCCGCCGCTCCGGCGGTTCGACCTTGCGGGATTGGCCGGCAGCGTCGGCGACGGTGCGGCCTCCGATGCGGATCGTGCCGGTATCCGGTTCCTCGAACCCGGCGATCAGGCGGAGGGTCGTCGTCTTGCCGCACCCGGACGGTCCGAGCAGGGCCATCAATTCGCCCGTACGCACCTGGATCGCGAGATCGTGAACGACGGGCATCGCGGCGAAGCATTTGCCGAGACCGGCGATCTCGAGGGCCAGGGCAGGGTTGTCGCGTGAACGCTCCGCGCCGGCGGAGAAGGCGGTAAGGGTCATCGCGCGACCTGCTCACGGTCGCGGGCGACGAGGAGGAGCGTTGGGATGGCCGATAGGAGGATGAGCAGCAGAGCGGGGGCGGCGGCCCGGCCATAGGCAGCATCGTTGGCAGCCGTCCAGATTTCGATGGCGAGGGTGTCGTAGCCGGTTGGAGCCAGCAGCAGCGTGACCGGAAGTTCCTTCATCGTGGTGAGCAGCACGAGGGCCGCGCCCGCCAGCATACCCGGGCCGGCGAGAGGCATGAGCACCCGCCGGGCCGCGCCTGCCGCAGTCTCGCCAAGGCCGCGCGCGGCTTCTTCCATGCGTGGGCTGACCTGCAGCAACGAGAGCCGGTTTGCTCCGACGGCTTCGGGGAGGAACCGGACCACGCAGGCCAGCACCAGCAGCGCGAGCGTCTGGTGGAACGGCGTGCGGACACCGATGGAGACGAACGCGAGGGCCACCACGATGCCCGGGAGCGCATACCCAAGATAGGCGACCCGCTCGGCAATTGCCCCCAACGGGCCTGGAAAGCGCGCGGCGAGGATGGCGACAGGGAGCGCGAGCAACGTGGCCGCGAGCGCGGTCCAGAGCCCGATGGTCAGCGAGTGGAAGGCAGCGCCCGTGAGTCCGTCCAATGCCGCACCCTGCCGGAGGGCCCGGATGAACCAGCCGCCCAGCACCAGCACCGGAATTCCCAGCGCGAGGAGGACGATCGTCGCGCAGAAAACGGTTGCCGGAATCTTCCAGCGGCCGAGCGGAACAGGCCGGGCCTTTCGTGCCGCGCCGCTGCCGAGGCGATGCAGGATGTCGTTGCCGCGGACGCGGGATTCGACGACCAGCAAACCGAGCGTAATTGCCACCAGCAGCAGCGCAAGGCCCGCCGCGCTGGAACGGTCGAGCGCGGAGCGGTACTGCACATACATGGCGCGGGTGAAGGCATCGTACCGAAGGAGGGCGACGACGCCAAAATCGCCGAGGGTGTAGAGCGCGGAGAGGAGCGCACCCGCCGCGATCGCCGGACGAAGTTGCGGGAGGGTCGTCGCGAGGAAGGTCCGCCACGGGCCGTGGCCGAGGGAGCGTGCTGCCTCCTCCATGCCGGGGTCGAGCCCGCGAAGCGCCGCGCGGACCGAAAGGAGGACGTAGGGGTAGCTGAAGAGGGTGAGGGCGAGCCATGAGCCCCAGAAGCCATAAATGGAGGGGAGGCGCTCGATGCCGAGGGGTTCGAGCCAGCCTTGCAGGGTTCCCTTCGGACCGAGGGCAGCGACCAGCGCGAGGGCGCCGACATAAGAGGGGATGACAAGCGGAAGCGCTCCGAGGGTCGCCCAGGCGCGGCGACCCGGCAGGTCGGTCCGGGTTGTGAGCCACGCCAGCGGCACGGCGATCACCACGGTGGCGAGCGAAACCGCGCCCGCAAGCACCAGGCTGTTGACCACGATCTCCAGCGTTTTCGCGCGGAGGAGATGGGACCAGAAGCCCGCGCCGGCATTTGCCGCGCGCATGACCAGGTAGGCCAGCGGAAGCAGCGCGAGCAGCGCGGCAAGGGCCGCAGGCATCCACACGATGGCAGGGGGCGCGGGCCGGTGCGAGACGTGGACGGGTGCGTGTGCCCGGAAGAAGGAGAACGGGCGCGCCGCGCGGGGCGGGAGCGTGACCACCATGCCTCCTCGGCTGGCGCGGGAACCCGGTGATTCCCGAGCTGCACGGTCGGAATTGATGCCTGAACGCTACGTCCCCGGTGCGGGCGATGTCAAGCAACAAGGCGGACCGTGCGGGTGCGGTCCGTCGCGCCTGCTATCCTCCCGCGACTGAGTTGTACGCGCAAGCATTGGCCGCGCACGTGCATGGAGCACGTCGCGCATCGAGCGCATCGGGAAGGAAACGTCCGTGAGTGAGGCTGCGACGTCCGCATCGGGCAAGCCGAGACTGACCATCGAGATCGCGTTGAGGACGCTTGCGATCATCGGGGTCGCCATTGTCCTGACGTGGCTGGCGATGCGCCTCAGCCACTTCCTGCTGGTGATCCTGTTCGCCATCCTGCTGGCGACGGCGATCGACGAGCCGGTGAGTTGGTTGCAGGCGCGCGGGGTTCCCAGGCCGCTCGGCATCTTTTTGCATTACGTGGCCCTGCTGATTCTGTTCGGGATTGCAATCGTGGTGCTCATTCCGCTCGTGACGACCGAGGCAAGACTGTTGTCAAAGGAACTCCCGGCTTATCTCGATTCGCTGGAGACCCTAATCGACAAGTACACGCCTGGGCCGAAGCCACACTTCTCAATGAATGAGATCGAGAAGGATCTCCAGGGCCACATCGGAACGGTGGTTGACCGGCTGGAGAAGTTCACGCTCGAGGGCATAAAGATCGGGTTGTATACCTTCATCACCCTCGTCCTCGGGTTTTTCCTTGCATCCGAGCCGGACATCGTCGGCAAGCTCGCTACCCGATTCATGCCGCAGCACAAGGACAAGATCGACCGGATCGCCGCCGAAACCCGCGACCGGATCGGCGCATGGGCGCGCGGACAGCTCATGCTCGGACTGATCTTCGGCATTCTCATGGGCGTCGGACTGAAGCTCATCGGCGTGCCGTTCGCGCTCTCACTCGGCGTGGCCGCCGGGATTCTCGAATTGCTTCCGTATGTGGGTGGCCTGGTGACGGTGGTTCTCGCCAGCATCACGGCGTTGAGCATCGGATTTCCCCAGGTGATCGCGGTCATCGTGCTCTATATCGTGCTGGTGAATGTCGAGTCCCACATTCTCGAACCGTGGCTTTTCGGCAAGGCTGTCGGGCTCCCGCCGATCGCGATCCTGCTGGCGTTACTGACGGGCGTGGAACTGATCGGCATCGCGGGCGCGTTGCTGGCAATCCCGCTGCTGGTCATCATCTGGGTGCTGGTCGAGGAGTTGTATCCCGCGCCGGTGATTGCAGGCGCCGCGACTCCTCCGGCCGCTGGCTCGGACTCCGGAAGCCCCGGCGCCGGGGATTGATCCGGTGAAGGAGCCGCAATGAGGGTGCTTCAGATCGGCTTGGGCGGGTTTGGCCGAAGCTGGGCCGGAATTGCCAGCGATGCGCCCGGCATCGAGTACGCCGGAGTTGTCGATCCCGACCCATCGGCCAGAGCGTGGGCGCGGGACGAGCTTGGCATGACCGGGGACCAACTCTTCCCGAGTTTCGCCGAGGCGTTATTGAATGCTGAGTTCGAGGCCGTGCTGCTCGTCACGCCGCCCGCTACGCACCACATCGTCGGCCTGCAGTCCATCGCGGCCGACAGGCACGTTCTGGTGGAGAAACCGCTGGCCTCGACGCTGGATGATGCGGTCACGCTTGTGGCCGCGGCGGAGGCGGCTGGCAAGGTGCTGATGGTCAGCCAGAACTACCGTCACCGCGCCCCGGCGAGGGTGATGCACGGGGCGATTCGCGAGGGAGCCGTCGGGAAGCTCATCACCGTAACCTGCCAGCATCGCCGAAAGACCAGCCGGCTCTGGCCCGAGGACAACTTCCGGTACCAGATGCGCCATCCACTGGTGATCGACATGTCGATCCACCACCTGGACCTGCTGCGGATGTTGACCGGACAGGAGGTTACGAGCCTCGACGCGCGGGGGTGGCGCGTGCCGGACAGCCGCTATGTCCACGACCCGGCGGTCGCGGCGCTGATGACCCTGACCGACGGGACCGTCTTCCGGTATGAGGGCGACTGGGCGACACACGGCCAGCAGACGTCGTGGAACGGTGACTGGGAGGTGCTTGGCGAGGAGGGCATCCTGCGCTGGACGGGAGGCGAGGACGACCCGATGACCGGGGTCGTCACGCTCGAGCGTTGGGACGAGGAGCCGCTGGCGCTGCCGTTGCCGGAGTTGCCGTTTGTCGACCGGGCTGGCACGCTCGAGGCGTTCCGGCGCGCGGTCGAAGAGGGAATCGAGCCGGAAACGACCGGGCGGGACAATCTCGGCAGCCTGCGAATCGTCTTTGGCGTGGTCGAGGCAGTCGAGCGCGCCGAGCGCTGACGGAAACCGCCCCATTCTCGGATAAGATGCCCCGACACATGCGCTGAACACGGGGCGGCACGGTGGCCGCGCCCGGGAGTCGCAGGAGGATCGAGATGAAGATCGGCGTGTTTCTGGTGCTCTTCTCGCAGCGCCCCTTCGAAGAGGCGCTGGACTACGTGAAGGCCGCTGGCTGCGAAGCCGTGGAGATCGGCTGCGGCGGCTACCCGGGCAGCGCGCACTGCAACGCCGAGGAACTGCTGGGCGACAGCGGCAAGCTGAAGGCGTTCCAGAAGGCGATCGACAGCCGCGGGCTTGAGATTTCCGCGCTTTCCTGCCACGGAAACCCGCTCCACCCGGACCGGAAGATGGCGAAGGCGCATGACGAGGACTACCGCAGGGCGGTCCAGCTGGCGCAGAAGCTGGGCGTGAAGAACGTCATCACCTTCTCCGGCTGCCCGGGCGATTCGGACACGTCCGAGAAGCCGAACTGGGTCACCTGTCCATGGCCGCCGGACTTCCTGGAAATCCTCGACTGGCAGTGGAAGGAAAAGGCCGCGCCGTACTGGAGCGATGCCGCGAAGTATGCGAAGAAGCATGATGTCCGGGTGGCGATCGAACTGCACCCCGGCTTCATCGCCTACCACACCGAGTCCTTCAACCGGCTGCGCGAGATCGGCGGCGAGACGATCGGCGTCAACTTCGACCCGAGCCACCTCTTCTGGCAGGGGATGGATCCGCTCGTCTGCGTCCGCGATCTGGGCGACGCCATCTTCCACGTTCACGCCAAGGACACCTGGCTGGACGGTCCGAACATCGCGAAGAACGGCGTGCTGGACACCAAGCAGTACACCGACGAAGTGAACCGCTCGTGGATTTTCCGGACGGTCGGCTACGGTCACGGCCCGGAGTTCTGGCGGTCGTTCGTCAGCGAACTGCGACTGGCCGGCTACGACGCCCCCATCAGCATCGAACATGAGGACTCGCTGATGAGCGTCAACGAGGGCTTCACCAAGGCGGTGCAGTTCCTCAAGGACACCGTCATCACCGAGAAGCCCGGCGCGGCCTGGTGGGTGTAGGAGGCGCTCGGCAATCGGCAGTCGGCTGGCAGCTGTCGGTAATCCGGGACACTGGGCGTTTGCGGCGCGCTGGATCGGTTGCCGAATATCCTGTCGTCATTCCGGCAATGGAGGTATCCGGGGGACGCCCGGAGCCACGGGTTCCCTCCTTCGTCGGGATGACGGACGTTCTGGCTTAAGCGCCATCCCCGGAGATGGCAGCCGAGCGCTGCCAGCCGGTAGCTGGCAGTTGATTGCCGCAAACCGTCGGGAGGTGAGTCATGTCCGAGATTGGCGTTGGTCTGGTCGGGTACAAGTTCATGGGGCGGGCGCATTCGAACGCGTACCGTCAGGTGAGCCACTTCTTCGAGGTCGATCCTGTGCCGGTGATGCGGGCGATCTGTGGGCGGAACGAGGATGCGGTAGCGTCCGCGGCGGCCTCGCTCGGCTGGCAGGGTTTCGAGACTGATTACCGCAAGCTGATTGCCCGTGACGACATCGGGCTGATCGATGTTTCCACGCCGGGCGACACGCACCGGGAGGTGGTGCTCGCCGCGCTGAAAGCCGGCAAGCATGTCATCTGCGAGAAGCCGCTGGCGAACACCCTGACCGAGGCGCGCGAGATGATGGAGGCCGCCGAGCAGGCCGGCGTCGTCGCAATGGTCAACTTCAACTACCGGCGGGTTCCGGCTGTGCAGTTCGCGAAGCAGTTGATCGAGAGCGGCAAGCTGGGAGAGATTCGGCACTGGCGCGCTGTCTACCTGCAGGACTGGATCAACGACCCGGCATTCCCGCTGGTGTGGCGGCTGCGCAAGGAGATCGCAGGCTCCGGCGCCCTCGGCGACATCGCGGCGCACATCGTTGATCTGTCGCACTTCCTCATCGGAAACATTGGCGAGGTCGTCGGCACGATGGATACCTTCATCAAGCGGCGACCGACCGAGGAATTCTCGATGGGTGGGGCAGGTCTCTCCGCCGCGGCGGGCGAGCAGATGGGCGCGGTGACGGTGGACGATTCCACGACCTTCCTCGCGCGGTTCGAGAATGGCGCTTCCGGCACCTTCGAGGCGACCCGTCTCGCGCCGGGGCGGCGGAACTACAACAGTTTCGAAGTGAACGGTTCGAAGGGCTCGCTCTCATTCAACCTCGAGCGGATGAATGAGCTGCAGGTCTACTTCACGGACGATGACGCGGGCATGCAGGGGTTTCGCACGATCAATGTCACCGACGGCTGTCATCCCTACGCAGCGGCATGGTGGCCCGCCGGGCACATCCTCGGCTATGAGCACACCTTCACCCATGCGATCAAGGACCTGATGGACGGCATCAAGGCGGGCGTGTCGCCTGCCCCGACCTTCGTCGACGGGTTCCGCTGCCAGGCGGTGCTGGATGCGGTGGAGCAGAGCGTGGCGAAGCACGGCTGGGCTGAGGTGGAGCAGCCGTAACAGCCGGCACTCGCCGGAACCCGGGGATTGACGCGAGAACGCGGACCGGATCGTTGCCCGGTCCGCGTTCTCGTAATTGATCCTCTGGCGAGTCAGGCTATGCTGGCACTACCACGCCAGATTCGAGCTCCAGCGCGCGGATGAACCCTCCCCAGCCGTCGGCAGAGGAACGCCAGTGATCGGGGGAGAGGTTCGGTACAGGCTGGTGTCCATACTGGATCGGGATATATGCGAGGGCAAACATCGCCCGGGTCATGGCGACGTAGCGGGCGCGCAGGTCGCGGTCACGGCGCTCCTGCTCCGCCGAGCGCTGCTCCTCGGTGAGGTCCGCACGGAGGTCGCTGAGCACGGGGTCGATGACGACGACGATGGGAAACTCCAGACCCTTCGCCGCGTGATAGGTGAGCACCTTCACGCCTTCCGCCGCGAGGTCGACGTGCTGTGAGGACTGGAACACCGCATTGATGCCGCTGCTCCGGAGCGATTCCGCAGTGATCTCCCCGCTCTGATTGGTCGGGGTCAGCACCGCGCAACATGCGGGGTCGGCGGAGAGTTCGGTCATGACCGCGTTCAGGAATTCGGCGGCTGCGCTGTTTGCCTCCCGCCATCCACGGCAGAGATGAGCAACCGGGAGCGCCCCGCGCCGGATGTAGGTGAGGGCATCATCCTTCGGTTCGATCCCGGCGTCGGCCAGCCAGTTTCCGGCGGCGGAAGCGATTTCATGGGTGGAGCGGTAGCAGGTCTTGAGGGTGGCGGTGGTCGTGTCGTCGAAGCGGATGCCGAGGGCGCGGGCGACGACCGGCCAGCGAAACACGCCACCGTAGATGGACTGGTCAGCATCGGCGGTGACGAAGAGCCGATTGGGGCCGGGGCACAGGGCAAGGGCGAGCGAGATGACGTTCGGCTCGAGATCTTGCGCCTCGTCGATGACGACGCCGTCATAGTTGCCGAGATCGGGAGAGGATTGCACCAATCGGAGCGCTGCCCGGCGCTGCCGCGCGAAGGTCGTCCGTCCGTCGTGGAAGAGGTGCTGATCGACAAGCTCCGCGAGCATCCAGATGGCGTCTCGCTGTGGGCCGGTCAGGCGGATGCCGCGCCCCTCGCGGGATGTTTCGCGGTAGTCCTCGATGGTCCTGAGGCTGCGCCCGACGATGACTTGCTCGATCTCCTCGATCAGATACCGGGGCGGCAATGAGTTCAGGCGGGATTGCGCGGTCCGCTCCTCATCATCGCCCGCGAGGAGTTGCTGCTGGGCGAACTGCACCCGGTCCAACAGTTCGCGGTCGTTCACCACGGGTTGGTTCAGGCTACGTGACGACAGGAGGCGGGAGACCAGTCTGTCGACGGTCGACAGATCGACGCACCGTTCCGAGGAGCCGAGCACGTTGGGCGCGAGGTGCCGATGGGACGCGACGAGCGCGTTGGTGAAGGTGGCGATAAGCACGCGGGGCTCGGGGTTGCCCTGTCGCTGGAGTTCCCGGACCATGTTGGCCGCCCAGTGAAGCGCGACCACGCTTTTGCCGGTGCCGGGACTGCCCTTGACGAGCACGGGGCCGTTGCGGGAAGGGTCCCAGACCGCGTGCCTGCGCTGCTCTGGGGCCATGTCGAGATGGAGCGCGGTGCGGTCGCCGTCGAGCCAGCGCAGCATCGCGTCCTCGGATTCCGCTCGCCAACGCCGGTCGGCAGGCATCACGAACAGGTCGCCAGCCAGAAGATCCTCGATGATGGCGTCCGCGAGATCGTCGTCGAGGTCGAGGGCAAAGAGATCCCCCTCGGTTCTGCATGCTCGGAGGGCGGACCAACGTGCCGGTGGCGCGCCGACGCGGCGGAGCAGGTCATCGTCGATGCGGCGGGGCAGTCCGATATCGTCCTCGAGGGCCGGGGGCGGCATGTCGAACGTGCGAGCTCCGGTTGTGGGGGATGGGTCCGGGATGGTCGCTCCGTACTCGATCCGCGTGGTGGGTCGTCGAAACGAAATCGGCTCCCGGTAGACACCTGCCCGCGAGCCGACGAGGTGAAGGGTGACGGCGGGTTCAGGACCCGTCGTCGTGTAGCTGTAGATGATCCGGTAGTTCCCTGAACGAAGGCGATAGAGGGCTGGCCGGGATTCCTTGTGGAGCTTCTTCTTCGAATGCCCGTTGGGGGTGGGGCGATGCCGCAGTTCCCGGTCGACTTCGGCGACGACCTGCCGCTCGATCTGATCAGGCAGTCGTTTCAGGCGATCGAGGTAGGTGTCGGTCGCAAAAAGCTGGAAGCCGAGGAGCGGCTGTTGCGTGACCATGATGCACCCCTGGCCCGCGATGGGCGACGATCAAGTGCCATCCTTCGTGGGCTCATGGTGCAGAGGCGGTAACAGGTTGTCAAGATCAGCGAAATGCCTGCGTCACTCGCTCGCGCTCCTGCGTGGTGAGCAGCGCGAGCGCTCCGTAGGGATCGGGTTCGGTGGCGGTGCGGATGGCGGCTGGGTCACCGGAGGCGATGGCCTCGCGGATGCGGCCGGCGGCGGCGGCGCGGAACAGGCTGCGTTCGAGCGCCGCGAACTCGCGGGCATCGTCACCGGTCAGTCCCGCGCCCATTGCCGAGCGGGCGGCCGGAAGAAGGCGGGCGATACGCCTGAAATCCGGGGGGACGGCGGCGGCGGCCTCCCGGAGCGCGGCAGCGAGGGTGACGCGATCGGCGACGCCCCGGATGGCCGCCCAGTCGAGCGCGTCGGGAAGCGGCTGTCCCGAGGCTTCGACTGCCGCGAGGGCG
>CAIPGK010000639.1 GCA_903864575.1 uncultured Chloroflexota bacterium | reverse complement strand
GGACAGCTCTTCGATTACTCAGCACATCACCCACGCATTTGCTGACATCCATCCTGTATCGGCATGGGGTGAGACTTCGTTCTTCTACAACCCCGGCCGCAAGCTCCCGCGTGGAATCTACTTCGCCACGCTCAAGGACAAAGACGGTGACAATGACCGCGCGTCCAACTTGCAGCGCTCGGACGTGTTTCGCTTAAACATCGGAATCAGCAAGCTCACCTATCGATCGCTGTTCGGGCCACAGCCAGCGCGGCCCGCCGCTGGTGGCGTCGTGGACACGGGGCATGATTTCACCGTGCTGGATCAACTTCTACCTCATCCGGTGTACGGCTGGATGTCATGGGTCTCTGTACTTAATCCCAGTGCTGCCACATTCGAGACAGTAAAGCCTTTGCTGGTGGAGGCGCATGAGCTGGCCGTCGGCAAGTTTGCCAAGCGTGTGGCACGCGGATGTCCGCAACCATCTGCTCTTCCGTGAACCTCGACTTGCGCATGCTCCATCCCTTTTGGAGGGCCAGTCTCTCACGTAATCAGAATAACGAGAATAACGATCCAGCGTAGTTTTCTCGCGGGCACTTTCGCCACGTCACGCCCCAGCGTTACCGGCCACGCGAGGGCCCGTCGCGAGAATACTACGCTGGATCGCCATTTCCTGGGCGATGAGGCCTGGCCGGGCGCAATGGAAGGGCAGCGCCGACGGTGACGGCCCGACGCATGTCACCTAGCCACGCGCGGAGCGCCGCAAACCCGCCGGCCGCGGACCCCGGGCTCGGGCTCGACGCCACCTGCCGGAACACGGCCTCCGGAACGCGAGCCGCCGCGGCGAGGATGGTCTCGATGGTGCCGGTCGAGCGGAGCTGACGTTGCAAGTTCATTGGCGCAGATCGATGCGCGGCAGGGTCGGATCTCCTCACGCGAAAAGCGAGTAGGTCGTAATGCGCAATTACTCGCATGCTTGCCCTGGCTCCACCCGTGGCCGCCGTCGCTTCGACGCAACCTTGAGGAACCGAGGATGAACCCTTTCGTTCGACATTCCGCGCGACGGTCGTCCCGCCGCCGTTTCAACGCCGGGCTGCTCGCCGCCCTTGCCGCATCGGAACTCGGCGGCTGCACGCCGTCGGACCGCCTGCCCGGGCCGCGACCTGCCGACGCAAGGCCGCACCTGCGCCCGACGCCCGCCGACTTCGAGGGCCCGTATCGACCGCTCGATGGCACGATTTGGGGCGGCCCCGACCTGATGAGCTCCCGGGATGCGGTTTCGCCCGGCAAGCCACTGGTACTTGCCGGGCGACTGCTCGACACGGCCGGGCGGCCCTGCACCGGTCTGCAGTTGCAGGTCTGGCAGGCCAATTCCAGCGGCCGCTACGACTACCATCCGGCCGAGACGCCGGGTCATGGCCGCCCGGATCCGGCCTTCCGCGGCCACGGCGAAGGCGAAATCGATGCCAAAGGCTGGTACGCGTTCCGGACGATTCGCCCAGGCGGCTACAGGCGGACACTATTCGGGTTCCTCCCATGGACCTTCGTGCCACACATCCACGTTGCGGTGAGGGCGGGCGGCCGCGATCTTCTGGTCACGCAGTCCGATCTCGACAAGGAGATCGCGCGACGGGAAGCATCGGCCTATGCCGACCATGCCGAATTGATGCGATCGGAGGCTATGGACCGTCTCGCGGCGACCATCGGCGGCACAGTCGTGGCGAAGGCGGAACTGGTTCGCTTCGATATCGTGCTCGACCGGTTGGCCTGAACCATAGGGGCCCAGAATACCGATCCAGCGTAGTTTTATTCGAGAATACTACGCTGGATCGTTATCTCGGGATCGTTATCTCGAATCGCTATCTCCGACGTCAGGGGACGTCCGGATCCTTCATCCAGGCAGGGATGTCGCGCTCGGCATGGAGCACGCGCCAGACGTCGATGTGGGCATCGCGCTCGAGGTAGAACACGAAATAGGGATACCGCTTCAGCGGCCAGAACCTGAGGCCCGGCAGATCCAGCTCATGGGCATGCCGGCTGGAGCCGCTCGAGGGGTGCCGTGCGACATGC
>CAIPGK010000638.1 GCA_903864575.1 uncultured Chloroflexota bacterium | reverse complement strand
CTCTCGATCAAGCGGACCCAGGCAGAGCCGTGGAGCCGGGTGGCCGCCAAGTACGAGGTTGGCCAGCTTGTTCGAGGCACGGTTACGCAGCTTGCCAACTTTGGCGCGTTCGCGCGGATCGAGGATGGCATCGAAGGGCTGATCCACGTCTCCGAGCTGGTGGACGACCGGATCACGCATCCGAAGCAGGTGGTGGTCGAGGGGCAGGATCTGCTGCTCCGCATCATCCGCATCGACCCGCAGCGTCGGCGCATGGGCCTGAGCCTTCGCCGCGCGATCGATACTCCTGAGACGGATCTGCTGACCGTCTTCGGTGAGAACGCGCTGCAGGAGCGGGACGCCCTTATCGAGGTCATCCGACAGCGGTTGGAGACCGAGGGCATCGAACTCGGCAACGCGCTGCAGACTGGTGGGCTGTCTGCCCTCCCGGAGCCGGAGGAGGAGCGCACTGAATCTCGCGAGAGCCGCCCGGAGCCCAGTGAAGCGTCACCGGCCCCGCGCGAGTGGGTGGAGCCGAAGGTTCCGCCGACCGAGCGGAAGAAGGAACGCGCCGAGCGGGCGAAGCCCGTGGCGGTGGAAATCCCGGATGCCGGTGATGGCGAGATGTCGGCCATGGAACTGGCGTTCGCGATGGCTGGCGCTGGTGCGGACCTGACCTCCGACGATTCGTCGGACGACAAGGGCGATGGCGAGTCCGCGGAGGGCTAGCTGTCACCGTGCCGCCGTTCCCGGCGTTGGCCCGGGACCTGCAACTGAACACGTCGAGAGCATCGGCAGGCGCATCCATGCGCCTGCCGATGTTGCCCGTCCTACCGCCAGCGAGCGGAACCGGAACGCGCGGGAGCACGTAGACGGGACTAGAGGACCCGCTATGTCGTACAACTCGTAGAGCACTGAGCGAAACGTCGGGGAGGCCTTGCGGCTGGCCCCGGGGCGACGGGAGACAACCATGGCAGACAAGTTCGACAAGTTCACGGAACGGGCCAGAAAGGTCCTCCAGCTCGCCCAGGAAGAAGCGCAGCGGTTCAATCACAACTACATCGGCACCGAGCATCTCCTGCTGGGGTTGGTGCGGGAAGGTGACGGTGTTGCCGCGCGCGTCTTGAGCAACATGGGCGTCCAACTGCCGAAGGTCCGTTCGGCGGTAGAGTTCATCATCGGCCGCGGCGAGACGATGATCATGGGCGAGATCGGGTTGACCCCGCGCGCCAAAAAGGTCATCGAGCTTGCGGTGGACGAGGCCCGACGGCTCAATCACCACTACATCGGCACCGAACACCTGCTACTCGGTCTCGTTCGCGAAGGCGAGGGGATTGCGGCGGGGGTGCTGGAGAGCCTTGGCGTGAACCTTGAAAAGGTTCGAGCCCAGGTGATGCAGGTTGTCAGCCAGAGCTCGACCTACAGCCAGACCAAGACCCAGACCAAGACCCCATACATGGACGCCCTCGGCGTGGACCTCACCGAGGCGGCGCGGAACAACAAGTTGGGGCCGCTCATCGGGCGGTCAAACGAGATCGACCGGGTGATGCAGATTCTCTCCCGGCGAACGAAGAACAACCCTGCGTTGATCGGCGAGCCGGGCGTCGGCAAGACGGCCATCGTCGAGGGTCTTGCGCAGCGGATCGTTTCCGGCGATGTGCCGGAGCAGCTGCAGAACAAGCGGTTGGTGGCGCTCGATATCGGCGCGCTGGTCGCGGGCACCAAGTATCGTGGCGAGTTCGAGGAGCGGCTGAAGAAGATCGTCGGCGAGGTCAAGGAGACCGGCAGCATCCTCTTCATCGATGAGTTGCACACGCTTGTCGGAGCAGGCGCGGCCGAGGGCGCGGTGGATGCCGCGAACATTCTCAAGCCTGCGCTGTCCCGGGGCGAACTGCAGACCATCGGCGCGACGACGCTGGATGAGTACCGCAAGTACATCGAGAAGGATGCGGCGCTCGAGCGGCGGTTCCAGCCGGTGCAGGTTGACGAGCCGAACGTCGACGAGACGATCCAGATCCTGACCGGGGTGCGCGGACTGTACGAGGAGCACCACAAGCTGAAGATCAGCGATGAGGCGCTCAAGGCTGCCGCTAACATGGCAGCCCGGTACATCACCGACCGCTTCATGCCGGACAAGGCGATCGACTTGATCGACGAGGCGTCCTCCCGGGTTCGGATGTACCGGTCCGCGGCGCCGCCAAGTCTCAAGGAGGCGATGGCCGGGCTCTCGTCGCTGCAGCGCGAGCTGGAGGCGGCGATCAACAGCCAGGAGTTCGAGCTGGCCGCTGAGCTGCGCGACCGCGAGCGCAAGCTGCGCGAGAAGATCGAGTCGCAGTCGCAGGAATTGAAGGATTCCCAGAGCGGCGACGAGATGTACGTGACCGAGGAGGACGTTGCCCAGGTGGTGGCGATGTGGACCGGCATTCCGCTGGTCCGGATTGCGGGCGAGGAGTCAGAGCGGCTGCTGAAGATGGAGGAAGTCCTGCATTCCCGAATCATCGGGCAGGATGAGGCCATCACGACGCTGGCGAAGGCCGTGCGCCGGGCGCGCGCGGGGATCAAGAACCCGAAGCGACCGATCGGATCGTTCATCTTCCTTGGCCCGACCGGCGTCGGCAAGACCGAGCTAGCGAAGGCACTGGCCGAGTTCATGTTCGGCTCCGAGGAACACCTGATCAAGATCGACATGTCGGAGTTCATGGAGCGGCACGCGGTGTCGCGGCTGGTCGGGGCCCCTCCGGGCTATGTCGGCTATGAGGAAGGCGGCCAGCTCACCGAAGCTGTGCGGCGCAAGAGCTACAGCGTGATCCTGCTCGACGAAATCGAGAAGGCGCACCCGGAAGCCTTCAACATGCTGCTGCAGATCATGGAGGACGGAAACCTCGCCGACGCCAAGGGACGGAAGGTCGATTTCCGGAACACGATCATCATCATGACCTCCAACGTCGGTGCGGAGCAGATTTCGAAGGACCTGACGCTCGGGTTCGCCTTCAAGGAGGACGCGACCAAGGCGCAGGCCCGCGAGTACGACAAGATGCGCGAGAAGGTTACCGGGTCGTTGAAGCAGACCTTCCGGCCGGAGTTCCTGAATCGCATCGATGCCGTGATCGTCTTCCATTCGTTGACGAAGCTGCAGATTCGCGAGATCGTGGATCTGGAACTGGCGCGGGTGAAGAAGCAGCTGGCCGAGCAGGACGTGCGGCTCGACGTGAGCGAGGCGGCGATGGACCTGCTGGGCGAACGCGGGTACGACCACACCTATGGCGCGAGGCCGCTGCGCCGGATCATCCAGAACCTGATCGAGGATCCGCTGGCGGAGGGCATTCTCAACGGACGGTTCATGCCGGGTTCCCACGTGATGGTGGACGTTGAGGAGGACCTGTTGAAGCTGGATCTGCTGCCGGCCGAGACCGCCGATACGGAAAACGAGGCGGGTGAGCTTGTGGCTGGGGCTTCCGCGTCCTAGCCGATCGATCGTGCGACGAGATGGCGAAGGGGTGGCTCCGGCCATCCCTTCGTCGTTCATCGGGAAACGAGGATGACGTGGCGCGACCGAGAACGAATTTCGTGTGCCAGCAATGCGGGGCAAGCAGTCCGGCCTTCCTGGGCCGATGCCCCGGCTGTCAGGCGTGGAACACGATGGTGGAGACGATCGAGGACCGGCGGAGCGGAGGTGGAGCCGCAGCGGCGCGGCCGCGTGGCGCGGCGCGCCCGCAACCCCTCTCTTCGCTTGGTGGCTCGCAGGCGGGACGCGTGCATGTCCCCATCGAGGAACTCGACCGCGTGCTGGGCGGCGGGCTCGTGCAGGGTTCGCTGGTGCTGGTGGGCGGAGATCCAGGCATCGGGAAGTCGACGCTGGTGCTGCAGGCGGCGGCATCACTGGCGCCATCGGTTGGAAGGGTGCTGTACGTATCGGCTGAGGAGTCGGCCCAGCAGATCAAGCTGCGGGCTGACCGGCTCGGCGTGAATGGCGATGACCTGTGGGTGTTATCCGAGACCGACCTGACGCAGGTGCTGGCGACGGCAGAAGAACAGCGTCCGGGGTTGTTGATCGTGGACTCGATTCAGACGGTCGCGGTGGAGGAGATCAGTTCCGCTGCCGGGAGCGTTTCGCAGGTGCGGGAATGCACGGCGAGGCTGATGGAGTGGGCGAAGCCGCGAGGCATTCCGGTGATGATCATCGGACATGTAACCAAGGAGGGGACAATCGCAGGGCCACGGGTACTGGAGCACATGGTTGATGCTGTTCTTTACCTCGAGGGCGATCGTCACCACCAGTACCGCATCCTGCGGGCAGTCAAGAACCGGTTCGGCTCGACCGACGAAGTCGGTGTGTTCGAGATGGCTGATGCCGGGCTGCGCGAGGTGCGGAATCCGTCCGAGGCGTTTCTCGAGGAGCGGGATGGGGCGGCCGCCGGCTCGACGGTCGCAGTGACGGTCGAGGGAACGCGGCCGATCCTCGTGGAAGTGCAGGCGCTGACGACGTCGACGGCCTACGGAATGCCCCGCCGCAGCGCGAACGGGTTCGATACCAATCGGTTGCAGCTCCTCGTCGCGGTGCTGCAGAAGCGGGTCGGGCTTGGGTTGGGGACGCAGGACATCTACGCCAATGTCGTCGGCGGTCTGCGGATCGCGGAACCGGCGGCAGATTTGCCGGTGGCCCTGGCGGTGGCGTCGAGTTTCCGGGATCAGCCGTTGCAGCCAGGGACGGTGGCGATCGGGGAAATCGGGCTGGCTGGAGAGCTGCGGTCAATCGGGCAGGTGGAGCGGAGGTTGCAGGAGGCGGCTCGGCTCGGGTTTACCCGCGCCATTTTGCCTGCGGCGATCCCGCGGACCGACGCGATGCGGAGCGGTTTGCAGATCACTCGCGCGGCGAGCGTGGCCGAAGCGATCGATGCCGCGCTGGGATAGCCGCGCCCCCTGGGTACCGGGATACAACCGGTTCGAATCATCGAGCGGCGCGCCATTCGGGCGGTCGAGTGATGCACTGGATCGCAGGCGATCTGTCAGTGCCCCCGTGCGACGGAGAGGAGCACATCAGCCAGGTTCGAGGCGGCGTCCGGCTTGCCGAGGCGGCGGCCGGTGGCGGACATGCGGCTCCGGCGCTCCGGGTCGCTGAAGAGGGCGTCAAGGGTCTTGCCCAGCCGCTCCGGCGTGGCGTTCTCTTGTGTGAGGAGAACGGCCGCGCCGGCGTCGGCAAGCATCCGGGCATTCAGGGTCTGCTCGTCTCCGCCCGCGCCGGGGAGTGGGATGAGGATGGAGGGGACGCCGATGACGGAGAGCTCAGCGACCGTTCCCGCTCCTGCCCGTCCGACGATGACGCTCGCGGCGGCGTAGACGTCCCTCAGTTCGTCGTGGATGAAGTCGACCGCGTGGTAGCGCTTGCGAAGCTGCTCCGGCCACAGTTTCTGGCGCTCGCGCAGGTCGGCGAGGTCACCGTTGGCGCTTTCGGGACCGGTTTGGTGGAGCACCTGGCAGCGTTCCAGAAGGTCCGGGAGCAGCGCGGCGATTCTCGTGTTGATGGGGCTGGCGCCGCGGGCTCCGCCGGTAACATAGACGAGGGGCAGTCCGGGGTCGAACCCGAAGGCGGCGAACCCTCGGGTGGCGTTGCCGTCACGGATCGACGCGCGGACCGGGTTTCCGGTTACGACAACGCGATGGTGCGACTTGCGGGCGGCCTCCCCGGTGGCGTCCCAGGAGACGGCGAGGACATCGGCGACCTTCGCATCGATGCGGGTGGCAAGACCGAGGATGGCGGTCTGTTCGTGGGTGACGACCGGGGCGATGCCCTTGGCGGCGAGGACGGTTGGGACGCTGACGAAGCCCCCGGTGCTGAGGACCACATCAGGTTT
>CAIPGK010000637.1 GCA_903864575.1 uncultured Chloroflexota bacterium | reverse complement strand
GGCTGAGCACCATTCTGGCGGCCGATATGATCCTGGTGGTCAACCGTGGGCGCATCGTGGAGCGTGGCACCCACGCGGAGCTGCTGGCGCAGGGTGGGCTGTACGAGAAGCTGTACCGCGAGCAGTTCGCCAGCTCCGCCGCGGTGGCGGCCGAGACCGATCGGGAGCGCGTGTAGGGCAGGTTCCGTGTGCGCGACTGTTCCGGGGAAGCGGGAAGTGTGATAGCGTCGCCGGAGAAACGGGGATGATGCTGCCCGCCGTGCGAACGGAGCGGGCGCGCGGTGATTCGAGGGAGCGTTCGTGACCGTGACCGGCGATCCGGCCATCGTGCTGCTGATCTGGGTGTTGCTCGCGCCGCTGCTGGCGCTGGGCGCGGGAGTTGTGCGTCCACGCTGGGCGGCGCGGGGCGGAGTCGTTGGGGCGGCGGTCGCATTCCTGCTGGCGATCCGGACGGTCGGCGGCCCGGCGAGCGAAATCCGGTTGCCGTGGGCGCCCTCATGGGGAATCGAGGCGACGCTTCGGTTCGATGGCCTGGCCTCCCTCTATGCCCTGCTTGCAACCGGTATCGGGCTGGCGGTGCTGATCTATGCCAGCGCCTACATGCCGATCCACCTCCATCACGAGCACAAACCGGAGCGGGACGGGGTCAGGTTCTGGGTGCTGATGACCTCGTTCATGGCCGCGATGGTGTGGCTGGCGGCCGCGCAGGACCTGCTGGTGCTCTTCGTCGCCTGGGATGTGACGGCGGTCGCGTCCTACTTCCTGATCGGCTTCGATTCCGAAAAACCGGCCGCGCGCCGGGCCGCGCTGATGGCCCTGTTCGTCACTGGCGTGAGCGCGATCGGCATCCTGATTGGCGCGGTGATGCTCCGGACGATCTACGGATCGCTGGAGATCGGCGTGCTCGCCGAGCGAGTGCAGCCGAGCGCGTGGACCACCGTCGCGCTGGCGCTGATCGCAATCGGAGCGCTTGCGAAGAGCGCGCAGGTCCCGTTCCACTTCTGGCTGCCGCGGGCGATGGCCGCGCCAACGCCGGTCTCCTCCTACCTCCATTCGGCGGCGATGGTGGCCGCCGGGGTCTACCTGCTGGCCCGGGTGTATCCGCTGCTGGCGGCCGCGCCGGACGTGCGGGAGGCGCTGGTCGTCATCGGGTTCCTCTCGATGATGGTGGGTGGGCTTCTTGCTCTCGGCGCGGACGAGTTCAAGCGACTGCTGGCCTACTCGACGATAGCCCAGTACGGCTATGTGGTGGTCATGCTGGGGCTGGGCGGGAAGTACGGAATCGCGGGGTCGGCGCTTTACGTGCTGGCGCATGCGCTGGGGAAGTGCGGGCTCTTCCTGACGGCTGGCGCGGCGACCGAGGCAACCGGCGAGAAGGCCCTGTCGAAGGTTGGCGGGCTGGGGGCGTCGCAGCCAGTGCTGGCAGTTGCCTCGGGCCTGTGCGCGGCAACGCTTGCCGCGTTTCCGCTGACGATCGGGTTCTTCAAGGATGAGGTGTTCTTCGAGGCGGCGCATCATCAGGGTCGCCTGGTGACCGCCCTGGCGGTGCTTGCCGCAGCCTCGACGTTCGGGTACATCGCGCGGTTCTGGACCGGCATCTTCCTCGGCGCGCCGAAGCAGGGAGCCCATGCGCTTCCGCGACGGCTCGTCCTGCCGATCCTCGCGCTTGGAGCGATCGCGGTCGTTGGGGGGGTGAAGGTCGGGCCGTTCGCGGCCATTGCGTCCGCGGCAGGGCAGGCCTCATCGCCGGGACTGAAGCCGTTGACGCTGGCTTACCATCTGGAGGCGAGTCCGGCGAACCTGATGGCGGTGGCGGCCTGGGGGCTGGGCATCGCAGTCTTCCTCGCCGCGCGGCATGGACGGGCGGCGCTGGATGCCTTTGCCGCGCTGGGAAAGCGGTTCGGGCCGGAACACGGGTATATCCGGGTGCTCGGTGGCGCAAACCGGCTCTCCGACGTGATTCACGACTTCGAGGTGCATGATCTCCGCAGCCGGATGGCGGCGCTCCTGCTGCCGGCTGGAGTGCTGGTGGCGTTGGCCGTTCTCGCGACGCCCAACGAGAACGCCTGGAGCGTTGGAGTGATGTCGATGGCCGATTTGCCGCTGGTGCTCGCGATGATCGCGGCGGCGATCGTCGGTCTGGCGGCGACCATCCCGCGGGATCACCTCCTGATCGGATTGCTGCTCTCCGGGGTCGGGTATAGCCTGACGATTGTGTATGCGTTGACCGGCGCGCCGGATGTCGCGCTTGTCGCTGTGTTGGTGGAGACGCTGTTTTCGTTGCTCTTCATCGGGATGCTGGCCGCGATGCCCCCCCGTTTGCTCGATCGGGCAGCTGGAGCGGTCAGCACCGACATCCGCAGGAGGCGTGATGTCGGGATCGGCGTGATTTCCGGCATTCTCGGTTTTGTGGTCTGTTGGGGCGCGTTGTCACGACCCGCTGCGGTCGAAAGCGCTGCCGAGGAGCAGATCGCGATGGTGAAGGCGGCGCACGCGAAGGATGTGGTCACGGCCATCCTCGCCGACTTCCGCGGGCTGGACACGATGGGCGAGATCACGGTCATCGGGATCGCGCTGATCGGGCTGCTTGCGCTGCTCCGGCGGAGGCCGGCCCGATGACGACGCTGGTGACGCGGATCGTGTCCCGCGGGTTGCTGGCGCCCGCCTTCATGGTGGCGTTCGCGATCATGATCAAGGGGTACGTGGACACCGGCGACGGGTTCGCGGCGGGATGCATCGCGGCGCTGGCGGTGCTCCTTCAATACGTCGCCTTCGGTCCGGACGTGGTCGAGCGGACGCTTCCGGTGCGGTATGCGCCGGGGGCGGTGGCGATGGGGCTGGCGATCTCGCTGGTGGTCACCTTCTGGCCGGTCGTCATTGGCAGGTCGATCCTGACCCACGCGCCGCTGCCCGATCAGCATGCGATCCACTTCGGTGCGTTGGAGCTGCTGACGGCGATGGCGTTCGATGTCGGCGTCTTCCTCGTCGTGCTGGGGTTTTCGGTATCTACGATCCGGCTGATCGCCGGCCTGGGCCAGGGGAGGTCGTCCCGGTGACGCTCTTCACCTCTCTGATCGTGGCGGTGCTCTTCGGCGCGGGATGCTTCCTGCTGATGAAGCGGGACTTGCTGCGCGTCGTGGCGGGGACGATTCTCGTCTCCAACGCGCTGAACCTGTTCATCATCTCGGCGGGACTCTCGCGCGGCGCGGTGCCGATCCTGCCGTTTCCGGATGGCGAACTCGCCGACCCGCTCGTGCAGGCGATGGTGCTGACCGCCATTGTGATCACCTTCGGCGTGGCGGCGCTGCTGTTGAGCCTCGTCTACCGGGTCTACACCTCGCACCTGTCGCTGGATCTCGAGGACCTTGCGGCTGCGGAGGAACGGGAGGCGGAAGACGACGACCGGCCAGATCCGCAAGCGGACGAAGACGAACTTTGGACCACCGGGGAGGACGAACGATGATCGTGCTGCCCCTCGCGTTGCTCTGGATCGGCGCGCTCGTCACCGCCTGCCTCGACGGGAGGAAGCGCTCCACGCAGGCCATCGCGCTGGCGGTGTTGCTCGCGGCGTTCTGGCGGGTGATCGAACTGGCGCGGGCGGTGGTGCGGTCCGGACCGTTCGAGACGACCGCAGGCGGCTGGCCGCCGGGCATCGGCATTACGCTGCGGGCGGACGCGCTGGGGGTGACCTACGCGGCGCTGTCGCTGGGAGTGCTCTTTGCGGCGCTCGCGTACGAATCGGCCGGGCGAGTACGGTCGCGCTCCTTTCCGGCGCTGGTGCTGGCCATCGGGCTCGGGCTGACTGGCGTTTTCCTGACGGCCGATGCGTTTAACTTCTACGTCTTCTTCGAGATTTCGATGATCGCGGCGTATGTTCTGACCAGCTATGGCGAGCGCACGCGGCAGTTGCGCTCGGCCACGATCTTCTCGCTGGTGAACCTCGTCGGGTCAGCCTTCTTCCTTTTTGGCATCGTCGCGCTCTATCACGCGACGGGAACGCTGGACATGGTGGAGATCGCCGGCCGGCTCGATCTGGCAGGGCAAAACTCCTCGGCGTTGATCGGGACGATGATCTTCGTCGCGTTCTCGATCAAACTCGGCATCTTCCCTTTCCACCCGTGGCTGCCTCCGGTTTACACGGGAACACGGGTCGCGGTTGCAGCGATCCTGAGCGGCGCGTTGGCGAATATCGGGTCCTACGGGCTGCTGCGGTTCGGCGCGGGGATGATGCCGAAGCAACTGGAGTTGGCGTCGCCGGTGCTGGTCGTGCTTGGCGTTGCGAGCATTCTCTACGGCGGGATCCTTGCCATCTCGCGGCATGAACCGGCGGAGGTGATCGCCTATTCGTCCATCGGGCAGGTCGGGTATGTGCTGGTGGCGGTCGCCATTGGCGGGCCGGCCGGGTTTTCGGCCGCGATCCTCATGGCGATCGTGAATGCGCTGGCCAAGCCGCTCCTCTTCATGTCCGCGCCCTTGCGCGGATGGGCGCTCGGCATTCCATTCGCGGTGGGCGCCTTCAGCGTGGCGGGGATTCCCCCGGCGGCAGGGTTCTGGGGCAAGGCGTCGCTGATTGACGCCGCGCTGACGACGGGGTCGAGCATCGAGCGGGTGTCGCTGATCGTGCTCATCCTCGTTGGCAGCGGACTTTCGGTGTTCTACATGTTCCAGGCATACCAGCGGGAATACTGGGAACCGCACGAGCAGGAGGGGCGACCCAGCGCGCGCGGGCGGCTTGCGGTCGTCGCCGGGCTGGCGGTCCTGGTTGTCGCCCTTGGTGTCTGGCCGGAGCCGATGCTGGCGGCGGCAAAGGCTGCTGCTGCGGTGCTTGCACCGGGAGGCGGATCATGAGCGCCTTCATCCTCCGCGTTGCCTTGCTGACTGCCGTCTACATGCTGGTGCTCGCGAGCCATGAGTGGCAGGACGCGGTGGTTGGCGCGGTGCTGGCGACGCTGGTGCTGGCGGGGACTCGCGCGTTTCGCCAGACGGATCGGGTGTCGCAGCGGTCGTTCGACCTGCGGACCGTGATCGCGTTCGTACCGTTCACGCTGGCCGTGCTGGTGGACATCCTGAAGGGGAGTGCCCAGGTTGCCGCCTATGTGTCCGGGATTCGGCCGCTGGTCAAGCCCGGGATCGTGCGCATCCCGTATGGAGAGCGGACGCAGCAGGGGGTGGTCGTTTCCGGCATCCTGCTGACGCTGGCGCCGGGGTCGGTGCTGGTCGATCTGGATGACGAGCGGCGGGAGATGATCGTTCACGCAATCGATGCGAGCGACCCGGCGCAGGTGATCGCAGGGGTGCAGGAGTTTTACGAGCGGCATCAGCGACGGGTGTTCCCGTAGGGAGGGCATGAGCATGCCGGTGCAACTGTTCGTTTTCGCGACCGTCTGGGTGACGGCGCTCATCGCGGCGCTGGTGATCGGGATGATCGGCGCGCGCTCGAGCATGACCAAACTGCTGATGCTGGACACGGTTACGCTTTGCCTGGCGACGCTGCTGATTCTTTACAGCGACTCGGTCAACCGGCCGTATTATGTGGATGCCGCGCTCGCCCTCGCGCTGCTCTCGTTCATTGGCACCATCGCCGCGGCGCACTATTACGGCGACCGGAAGGTGTTCTGATGAGTCACACACTCGACCTGATCGGAGATGCCCTCGTTATCGGGGCGTTGCTG
>CAIPGK010000636.1 GCA_903864575.1 uncultured Chloroflexota bacterium | reverse complement strand
GCGTGATGACCAACTGCTCCCGAGTTTCCGGTTGCGCCCGGTGTTCGTCCATCCTGCATGGCGTCGAAGGCATGTAGGATCGATGTAGGAGAGTGGCCCACGTCCACGGTTCTCGCGACTGCTGCTACTCCTGCCGCCGCGGGTTCCGGGTTGGAGTGACGCAAACCGCGCAGCGAATGTCCCGGATGCGGCGCGGACGGCATGACAACGCGCCCGGCCCCTGCTTCCGCAAGGACCGGGCGCGTTCATGCACGCATCAGCGAGGACCGCTCCGCCGGGAACGCGAGGGTCAGCCGACCCGCCGCGGGTTCGGCAGCGTCCAGCTGTTGTCGAAGTAGGGCTGGAGGGGGCCGTAGAACCGGAAATAGAGGAAGAGCCCGCTGCCGGGATTGGTCTTGATCCAGTTCCGCTCCAGCTCCGCGCCGGGCGAATCGGGCCCGAAGTAGACATCGGTCGAACCGTCGGCGTTCACCACGATGTCCTGCCGCGAGGAAACATCGGCCTTGCGGGTGTCGCTCACGACCGGCCCCCGCGTCAGGTTGTCGTAGGCGGTGATCGACCAGAACTGCGCCACCGGGACATCGGCGGGAACGGTCAGTTTGTAGTTCACTCCGCCGTTCAGGAACTCGTCGTCGGCATCGCGGTGCAGACCGAGATAGACCTGCCCCGCGCCGAGGGTCTTGCCCTGCATGCCAACCGAGTTGCCGATCGCCTCGTAGAACCAGAGCGTGCGCTCGTCGAGCTGCTCGAAGCCCGGCCCGCGCTGGTCGGTCGCCGTCGCCACCACCCTGCGCCAGTTGGCGTCCGGGGAGACCTGGCCCTCCGGCAGGCGGCTCTCGTAGTCGAGCGCCTGCGACATGGCGTGACCGACGACGGCGGCCTGGGACAGGATGGCGGTCTGGCGCGCATCGGGTGCGAACGGCTGGCCGGGAATGATGCCCAGCGGGCGCAGCATCGCCATGAAAAAGCGGTCGCGCTCCTCGGTCGGCTCCGACGACAGGAGATCGGCCAGCCCGGCAAAGTACGACATGTCGGCGGGCTGGGCGGAATCCCACGGGCGGCCCCCTACGGTGTTGACCGTCAGCGCCGGCGCCTTGTGCCGCTGGTCCCACGCGTAAAGCTTGTGGGCGGCCAGCGCGGCCACGGCCTTGGCAGGATCGGGATCGAGCCCGCGCGTGCCGAACCAGACCTGGTTGGTCGGGGAAACGAAGGTGCGATACGCCTCCGCCCCGGCAGGCGCCTCGCCGCCCGGGGGCAGGATGAGGTAGGAACCGCCCTTGCCGCCATCGGGGCCGGTCTGCCCGACGTCGGTAACCGGGCGCTGCCAGATGTCGAGCACGCCGCCAGCGGTGGGGAGGGCAGGCGCCTCGATGACCAGCGGGCCCTGCGTGGCGAGGTCCCAGAACACGAAGCCGTAGGCGGTCGTGATGTTCGGCGTCAGCATCCCGGCCTTGTCGGCGAAGTTCAGGAAGGTGCACATCTGGCCGTCCGGGGTCCCGAGCTGCTCCCGCATCGCCCTGCGGAGCGCCCAGAAACCCATCGCGGGAATGGCCCACACATAGGCCTGGCACGCGCGCTGGAAATCGAGCTCATCGAAGATCCGCTCGGTCGTCCCGGCGGTCGGATACCCCACCTCGTACGTCAACGGCCCGATCCGTGACTCCAGCGTTCCCGTATTGATGGTGCCTGGACGCGTGGTCATCGTCGCCTCCCATTGCGAATACGCTCGCCAGCGGCACATCGCCGCGCCTGTCCGGCCAGCGAAGGCCCTCAAAACCCATCGATCACTTTCCGGAGCTGCTGCACGGGAAGATACACGCGCGACGTTCCGGCAATCCCGTTTCCAGTCAAAACCTGACCAAAAATACACCACGCTGCGCGATCCCCGGTAAGCCTGGAGTTCTCACAGAAGAAGCAGGCAGCTCACAGCAGCGTCCGGGCAGGCGGCCACCCCATCGCCCGGAACGCCGACACTCCCCGACCTTCGTTTCAATCTGCCGGTGAAACGACCGATTCTGCCGGTTGTAACCGTGGTTCCTCCGGTTATTCCTCCGGTCAATCCTCCAGTCATTCCGCGTGGTGCATTTCGGCCGGTTGGTGCACTCTCTTGGACAAGGAAACGGTGAATGAGCGTCCCCGCATCAGGGCGGGGCGTCGGGGCGTTCGCACTGGCCGGAAAGGTTGGCACTCCGGCGGCTGCCAGTTTGCCGCCTGGAATGGAACCAGCGGGACCGACAAACCGACCTGCTCGTTCTGGCGGAGGCCCGATCCGCCCGCCTGG
>CAIPGK010000635.1 GCA_903864575.1 uncultured Chloroflexota bacterium | reverse complement strand
CTCCGCGCCGCGCGACGCGGGCAGGTAGAGCTTGCGGATGTAGTCGATCACCATCCGTTGCGCGCTGAAGGCGGGGGCGTTGGTGCGGATCGCCGCCTTCATGGTCGCGACCCAGCGCTCGGGCACGCCGCGGTCGCTCCAGCCATCATAGTACCGCGGCACGATGTCGTGCTCGATCGCGTCATAGATCGCCTCGGCCTCGGCGCGGTTCTGGCTGGCCTCCTCCCCGACGTGCGGATGGATGCCCCAGCCGTTGCCGTCCTGACCGTCCCATCCCTCGATCCACCAGCCGTCGAGGATGCTCAGGTTCGGCGCGCCGTTGGCGGCCGCCTTCATGCCCGAGGTCCCGCTCGCCTCCAGCGGCGCGCGCGGATTGTTCAGCCAGACATCCACCCCGGCGTACAGCTTGGCGGCGACCGCCATATCGTAATTCTCCGCGAAGGCGATGCGGCCGTTGAAGCGCGGATCGCGCGCTTTCCAGTAAATGTCCCGGATCAGGTGCTTCCCGCCATCGTCGGCAGGGTGGGCTTTCCCGGCGAAGACGAGCTGGACCGGCCGCTCCGGGTTGTTCACGATCCGGGCGAGGCGGTTGATGTCGCTGAAGATGAGCGTTGCGCGCTTGTAGGTCGCGAACCGGCGGGCGAAGCCGATGGTCAGGAACTCCGGCTCGAGGAAAATCCCCGAGGCCATCACCTGCCCCGGATCGAGTTCCCCGCCCGCCCAGCGGCGCCGGGTGTACTCGCGCAGGTACTCCAGCAGATCGTTCTTGCCGGCAAGATGCAGGTCCCACATCTCCCGGTCGGGAATGTTCGCGATCCCGTCCCACACCTCGGGATCCTCCTGCCGGTAGCGCCAGTCGGCCGGGAGGTAGCGGTCGAACAGCGCCTGGTGGGCCGGGCTGATCCAGGTCGGCAGGTGGACGCCGTTGGTGATGTGCGTAATCGGCGCATCATCGGCCGGGATGCCCGGCCAGAGATCGTGCCACATCTGCCGGGTGACCTCGCCATGCTTCTCGCTCACGGCGTTGCGATGATCGGCGAGGCGCATCGAGAGCGCGGTCATGTTGAAGCTCGGCTGGGCGCCATGTCGCCCGATCGCGAGAAACTGCTCGCGGTCGAGTCCAAGCTGGCCCCAGTAGTGCCAGAAGTAGCGGTCCATCAACTCGTAGGAGAAGACGTCGTGCCCCGCGGGTACGGGGGTATGGCTGGTGAAGACCGTCGTCCGCTTCACCCGCTCGGCGGCGTCGTCGAAGGACTCTCCCGCCGCCACCAGTTCGCGCACCCGCTCCAGCATGGAGAAGGCGGCGTGGCCCTCGTTCGCGTGCCAGTAGGCGGGCTTCAGGCCGACCGCACGCAGCGCGCGGACTCCCCCGATGCCGAGGATGATCTCCTGCCGTAGCCGATGCTCCACATCGCCGCCATAGAGCCGGGAGGAGACCGTCCGGGTCCACTCCGGGTTGCCCTCGACGTCGGCATCGAGCAGGAACAGGGGCACGCGTCCGACCATCACGCTCCAGATCGCGAGCTTGATCGGGTTCGCCGGGTCCTCGAAGGGCACCTCGACGATCAGCGGCCGCCCGTCCTTGCCCTGCATCAGGGTGGTCGGTTCGGCCCACGGCTCGAGGTTGGCGACGACGTCCTGCTGCCACCCGCTGGCGTCGAGCATCTGTCGCAGATACCCCTGCCGGTAGAGCAGCGAGATCGCAAAGAGCGGCAGCCCGAGATCGCTGGCGGTCTTGATGTGATCCCCGGCCAGCACGCCGAGACCGCCGGAGTAGATCGGCAGCGAGGGATGGAGCCCGAACTCGGCCGAGAAGTAGCCGACCGGCCTGCTGATCAGGGTCGGCTCGTTGCGGCCGACCCATGAGGTCGTGCTGGCATCCTGCGTGAGCCGGTCGAACCGCTCCATCACCCGGTCGTAGACCGCGCCGTAATGGAGATCCTCCGCCGCTTCGTGCAAGCGGTCCGGGTTGACGTAGCGGAGAAAGAGGACCGGGTTCCACTCGACCGTATCCCAGAGAATCTGGTCGAGACTCCGGTACAGCCACGCCGCGTCGGGATGCCAGAACCACCACAGGTTGGATCCGAGTTCATCGAGCCGGTAGATCCGCTCCGGGAGTTCGATCTGGGGGCGCGCGACGACATTGACCATGAGACAGGATGCTCCTCGGGAACTGGCGCGGCGCGCGCCTGCATCGAACTGCCCGGGCGGCGGCGGCACGGCAATCAAACAGGAACGGGAGGCCCCGCCAACCGGGCAGCGCTCCCGTTCCCTGAGGGTACCACGCCATGCGGGGCGAATGATTTGTACGATCGTTACAGACCGGCCCCCGTCCCGGCGGGTTCCCCGGCCTGCCGGCGGCGAAGCAGCGCGGCGATCCGCTCCCCCGCCGCCTCCCCGGAAGCGATGGCGTCCGGCAACCCGACGCCCCGGTAGGCATTGCCGGCAATAGCCAGCCACGGGATGCCGGCCGCCTCCGACTCGATCCGCGCCACCCGCTCCGGATGGCCGAGCAGGAACTGCGGCATCCCCTGCGGCCAGCGCTGCACCCGCGCCAGTTCCGGCGCGGCGGTGATGCCCAGCCGCTCCCGCACTTCATCCCGCGCGATCCGCTCGAGGTCGGAATCGTCTCCGGCCAGCAACTCCTCCCGCCCGAAACGCCCGATGAAGATGCGCATCAGCACGTGGCCCTCCGGCGCGCGGCCCGCCCATTTCTGCGAGGTCCACGTGCACGCCAGCGCGGCCCGGTTCTCCACCTTCGGATTCAGGTAGCCATGCGCCTCCAGCACGCGGGGCACATCCGCCTGCGGCCACGCCAGCGAGACAATGGCGCTCGACGCGTAGGGAATCGCGCGAAGATCGGCGGCGAGCGGTTCGCTCACCCCGGCCAGCAACTCCCCCGCCGCCCACGCTTGCGTCGCGACGATCACCGCATCGGCGGCCAGCGCCTCGCCCGAACGCAGAACGACCTCCGCGCCCCCAGCCCGCTCCCGCACCTGCCGCGCCGGGACCCCCAACCGGATCTCCACGCCCGCCGCGCGAAGCCGCGCCTCCAACCTCTCGACCAGACGGCCAAGCCCCTCGCGCGGCGTGAGAAATGCCGGTTTCGCGGGACCGGACCCCGCCGCGCTCGCCGCCTTCGCCGCCAGCACGCCCCGGATGAGGCCACCATGCGCGGCCTCCCCCTGCCGCAACTGGGGAAAGGTGGCCATCACGCTGAGCAGGTCGCCGTCCCCGGCGTAGATGCCCGCCATCAGCGGTTCCACGAGGCGCTCCCACGCCTCGTCCCCCAGCCTGCGCCGGATGAACCCGCCGAGCGGCTCATCCTCCCCGTCCGTGCGGGCGGGGATGGCGTAGTCCAGCGCCATCCGCGCCTTGCCGCGCGGGGAGAGGAGCGGGGTTTTCGCGAGCGGCCCGAGCTTCGTCGGCACCAGCCCGGTAAGGCCCTCCGGCAGTTCGAGCAGCCGGCTCCCGCGCAGCACGTACGCCCGGTGCGGTCGCGGGGTGATGGCCTGCAACTCAGGCCCCAGCCCGAGTTCCTCGCACAAGCCCACCCCGCGCGGTTTCGCCGCGAGGAAGGAGTCAGGCCCGGATTCGATCAGGAAACCGTCGCCCCGCTCGGTGGCGATCTTTCCGCCAAGCCGGGATTCCCCCTCGACAATGGTGACCCGCGCCCCCGGCGCGCGTTGCAGCACCCGGTACGCAGCGGCCAGCCCGGAAATGCCGCCGCCCAGCACGACGACGCTCGGGGAGGATGCGATGGTGGGAATCATGCGAGAACTCCGTCGCGGGACGGCCCGCCGCCGCCGGCCAGACCGCGCGCGGGGCCACCCCCTGTTCGCTTGCAGCATACTCCCGGGGCAGCGGCGCGGCTACCATTACGGCGATCCTGCATCGCCGTTCCGGGCGCGCCGGCGGCTGAGGCGCCGCCATTTCCATCCCCCCGGGAGCGCAGATGACACCACCCGTTCCAGACCCGGCCACACGCACCCGCCGCGCAGTCCTCGTCGCCGCGGCGCTCGCCAGCCTCGGGCGCTCGACGCGCCCGCGCGCCGCAGCCGCTCAGGATGCATCCGGCCTGCTCCGCGCCGGCGCGGAGGCTCTGGCGGCGCTCGCCTCCTTCCATTTCTCGCTGACCACCCCGCAGGGCCGCACCTCCGTGCTGAACGCCCTCACCCTGCGCGCCATCGAGGGCGACGTGTTGCGTCCCGACCGATTCGAAGCCCGGATCGAGGCCACTGCCGCCGCCATCATGGATCTCACCGTGACCGTGATCGGCGTGGGAGACCGCCTCTGGGTGTCCGACCCCCGCTCCGGCGGGAACGACTGGATCGAGACATCCTCCGGCGAGGAGGCGGACTCCCCCGGCGCGGGCGACATCCTCGCCCTGCTCGCGAACCCGGATCTGATCTTCCTCGCCGCCCTCTCGGTCCTCACCGACCCGGTCCTCGGCCCGGACGGCAGCATCGACGGCGAACCGGTGCGCCGGATCGACGGCGTCGTCGACCTTCGACGCATCGCGGACGCCGCCGGAGCCGCCACGGATGGAGCGCTCCCCGCGAACCTCGTGCCCGACCCGCTCCCCGCCTCGATCTGGTTCGACGCGATGAACCGCCCACGCCGGATCGAACTCGAAGGCCCGATCTTCCCCGGCGAGGACGCTGGCGTCATCCGCCGCCTCGATCTCACGGCCTTCGACGCCCCGGTGACGATCGAGCCTCCCGTGGCGGGAACGCCGGTCAGCGGGGCGTAGGGCAGGCCTCCCGGTCCACCTGAACCCGGATCAAACGGCCACATCACCCGTTGGTGGCGGGGCCGCAACCACACCTGCGATGTTGCCGGTACCGATTACCCTCGGCACGCCCCGCCATCATCTGGCGGGAATCACGAAAGGACCCCGCAGCGAGGAACCCGAACGGGAGAAAACGACATCCACCCCTACTGCGGCACGATCGACCCGACCCACATGAGCACCCCGGCCGCCGCGACGAGGTCCAGGATGGCAACGGCCACGTACGCCGCCATCGACGTCTTCGCGAGCGGTCGCACGAGCGTCAGCCCGATCCCGAGCAGCGCGATCTTCAGCGCCAGCAATGCCGCCTGCGCCCCGGACTCACCGGAGAGCAGGCCAACCACGACCGACCCGGCCGCGATCCCGGCGATCACCTGGATCGCGCGTTGCCGCTCCGTTCTCGCCGGGAAATGGCGCCGCGCCAGCCAGTCCAGCCTGGCGAACGCGAGCGCCATCACGGCCAATTCGAGGATGAACCCGTTCACCAATCGCCCCTTGTCGGGGGCGTCGCCACCCGCGACCGCTACGGCTGGCGCTTCGCGGCGTTGCGAAGAACCAGCGGGAGAAGCGAATCACGGCAACCGTTTACAGATCAAGGGCGGGGGGTTCCGGTTCCCGATGGGGAATCGCGGGCATTGTCGGACAATCGAGCGGTAAGACACGCAGGGTCTCGATGACGACCTCCGGATGCATCCCAATGACTCGCAGGAGCAATCTCGCGGGATCGCTGGGCCTGGACCGGTTCTGCTCCCAATCCCGCAGAGTGCCGAGCGGGATACCGAAATTGCGGGCAAACTCCTCCTGCGTCATCTTCAGCCTACCGCGAACATCGCGCGGCTCGAACGACAACTGCATTTCCGCGAGTTCCTCTTTGGTCAGCGGCGGATTGTCCGGGTCGGAGAGGGCGTTGGCATCCAGTTCTTCCTCGGTCATCGCGTCGACCCGTTCCCAGTTCGAATCGTCGATCGCGGGAATCACCGACCCGTCTTCCAGGACCTGGACGACGCTTCCGTCATCCTGGACGCGAACCCTGACGGTAGTCGAATCGTTCATCGCGTCGCGCCTTTCTCGCTGAAATGATGCGGGGTCCGGTGGGCCGCGTGGTGGAGATCACGGCCACGATCCGATCGCCAATTTGCCCAATTGCGATGCGACGCATCTCGCCATCATCGCGGCGGGTGCTGTCGCGGTCGATCCGGTTCGGATCGCTGAACACGAGGACGGCAGCCTTGAAGGAGATTTCATGCTTGGCGAGGTTCGCGGCAGCCTTCGCCTCGTCCCACTCGTACTCCATGCCGGAACCCTCCATTGCCGATGATACTACTGGAATCCAGTAGCGACAATGGGGCGATCGCGTAACTGCCCTGTGCGCTCAGCGCGACACCACTCCCTCCCTACTCGTACCGGTACCCCATCGCCTCCGTGCTGAAGGTCATCGCCGGGCTTGCGAGCAGCCCGATATGGTTGTACGGCCACATGGAATCGTTCAGGTTATGCCCCCATGGGCCGCCGGATACGGGTTGATAGTTCGGGCCGTGGCGATCCAGCCAGATCTGGTAGATTCGGTCGATGTTTGCGTGGTGCAGCCAGAAGACCGGGTCGTTTGGCGAACTGTTGGAGGCCATCGTTCCCATCAGGTCGGTCGCCGGATGCGTGCAGGGGGTCTCGGCGGGATCGTCGTCGGAAGGCCCCTCCTCGGCAAACACAGCCTCACCTGCAACCCAGAGATGGACCCGGTTGTGCAGGTCATGGCTGCCGGTGCAGGTGGGCGACATGCCGTTCTCCGGATCGCACGTTTCCTCCACGCAGTTGCGCCATCCCTCGAGATTCTGCCGGAAACTCCGCTTTGCGGAGACCAGCGTGCTCCACGGCGCGGCATCGTAGGTCTCGATGGCGAGCGCGGCCTCGACTTCTTCGGCGGTCGGCAAGGCGGTCGCCAGGAACCCCGAACCGAGCCCGCGTACGATGAACGGCGAGCGCACCCGGTCGTTGTAATCGAAGATCTGAATCTCCCACGCGCCCTTTCGGAACGGCCCGGTCGTCACGGCCATCCCCGCGGCGGGGTCGCCATTTCCACCCATGAAATCGTCCGTCCAGACCGGCGCCCCGGTCCCGTTGTCCACCGTCCAGTCCCAGTAGGGCAGCGTCACCTCGGGATCGACATCGCGCAGCTGCTCCTCGTACAGGCGCAGCAGCACGCGGTGCCACGGCATGAAGGCCGGCCCCATGTGACCAGCCATTACCGCGCAGCCGAAGGCATCCCGGTGCCACATCACGAAGGTGTCGTAGACGCTGAGGCCATCCGCCCACGGCGAGGGCTTCCGTTTCAGGGCAAGCACGGCATTCACGTAATCCGTGCGCTCCTGCGGCGTGAGCGCGGCGACGCTCTTCCGCGCCAGCAGCGGCGCGCCCGGTTCCGGCGCGAAACGGGCAGGCGCATCCCCGTGGGCCATGCCGTCGGCAGCCGACACCGGCGTGGCCTCCTGCGCGAAGGCGCCGCGGCTTCGGGTGATGCCCGCCGCGGCCATCGCAAGCCCGCTCGCGGCAAGCCCGCCCATCGCGGCTCGGCGGGTAGCGCGCCCCATGACAGGACGGCCGGGACTGGTCTCGCGGTCGCTCATGATGCTCTCCCGTGGCGGTATGGCTGTTGTACCCCGATTCGGCTATCGTACAGGAACCAATCCTCCAGAACCCGCCCTGCCCGAGTGGCTGGGCGCGGTTCATCGTCGCGCCAACCTTCGTCGCTGCGAACGGCAGGGAGAACCGATGATGGCGTCTCGTTCCCACCGCACGATCAATCGACGTTCGCTGCTTGCCGGGGCCGTCGGGGCGGGGCTCGCCACCGCGCCCTTCATCCGGGCTCGAGCGCAGGACACGGCCTCTGCCACCACATACGCGGCCTCCCCCCGGAAGGTGCTGGTGCTGGGGGCCGGCATGTCCGGCCTGACCGCCGCGCTCGCGCTGCATCGCCGCGGGCATGACGTCACGGTGATCGAGCACCAGAACCGGGTGGGAGGGCGGCTGCTCTCGATTCCGCTCCAGGATGGGCAGTTCTCCGAGGCTGGCGGCGGCCACTTCCGCGCCAACATGACCACGCTGATGGACTACGTCCTCAGGTTCGACCTGCCGATTCTCAGCATGAACGATGGGCTCCCCCGCTACCTCGTCGATGGCAAGTACGGCGACGGCGCGAGTCCCGGCGCGTGGCCGTGGGACCTCTTGCCGCATGAGCGCAACGTCACGGTCGCCGCGACGCTGAACCGTTATCTGCTCCTCAATCACATAGACAATACCAGTGTGATCGACCCCAACTGGCCTGACCCGGAGATGCTCGCCCACCTCGATCCGCTTACCGTCGCCGATCTGGTCCTCAGCGCGGGCGGCTCGGAGATGTTCCTCAAGCTGCTCAGCGCCCATGGCGGATTGTTCGAAAGCGACGCCAGCGCGCTCACCATCGAGGCCGATCTCGCCTACCACTTCGGCGATCAGGCGCTCTACCGCATCGCTGGCGGCAACGACCGGCTGCCGCAAGCGATCGCGGAGGAACTCGGCGATCGCGTCGTGCTGGACGCTCCGGTCACCCTGATCGACCAGACCGGGGAGCGCGTCCGCGTCGTCACCGAAGGTGGCCGCGAATTCGCGGGCGATGCGGTCATTTCGACCATTCCCTTCTCGGTCCTCCCGGAGGTCGAGGTCCGTCCCGCGTGGTCCGCGGGCAAGGCGAGGATGTTGGAAGAGATGGTCTGGAGCAGGACCGTCAAGCTGGTCGTCCAGACCCGCACGCCGCAATGGCTGACGCAGGGCGTGCACGGCTGGCCAATGGCGGGCGGAGACCGCCCATGGGAACGCCTGATCGACATCACCGGCAACGAACCGGGTGGGCACGGGAATACCTTCTTCTATATGAATGGGCCGAACTCGGACGCCTACCGCGCGATGCCGGCGGCAACCCGCGAGCGGGATCTCGTCGCCATGTTCGAGGCCGACATGCCGGGCCTCCTGGGCGAGGTCATTCACACCGAGACCTTCGACTGGCTGGCGCAACCGTGGATCAAGGGGTCCTTCGGCGATCTCCCGCCGGGAGGCGGCTGGATGATCGCCGAGTGGACCCGGCCCGAGGATCGCATCCATTTCGCCGGCGACTTCACCACCCTCAAGAGCGGCTGGGTCGAGGGCGCCATCGAGAGCGGCCTGCGGGCCGCGCGGCAGATCGACCCGCTCGCCCCCGCCGAGTCAGCGCCGATGCCCGAGGTCATCCCGGCGACCTGACGCGGCGGGACCCGGTTGCGAGATCAGCCGGCGCCTGCCGCGAGCCGCACGGCCTCGCGGACCGCGTCCTGTGGGCTGTCGGCCAGCGAGAGGCGACCGGGCAGACCGGCGAGCATCGCTCGCGCCTCCGGGGTGGCGAGCATCGGCGCCCACCCGCCGAGGGCGACGACCGGCCGGTTCAACCGCAATGCCAGCGCGATCTCCGAGAGCGTGCCCAACCCGCCGCCAACCGCGACCATCGCGTCGCCGCTCGCCGCGACGAGGGTGTTCCTCGCCTGCCCCATGCCGGTGCTGATGACGTGATCGAGATGCTCGTTCGCGGCCGTCGCCTCGTAGCCGGGGATGATGCCGATCGTCGTCCCGCCCGCGGCTTTCGCCCCGGCGCAGGACGCGCGCATCCCGCCGCCAAGCCCGCCGCAGACCAGCACGCACCCCCGCTGCGCGATCTCTCGCCCGACTGCCTCGGCAAGCGCCATAACCGCAGGATCGGCGTCCCCCGGCGCGCTGACGGCGATCTGGAGGCGGCGAGCGCGCGGGGCGGCGTCCGTCATCCCGCCCCCTCCGGCCGGGCGAGGGGGAAGGCGGCGATGACCTCGTAGCGGGAGCCTTCATGGCTCTGGTGGGAGCGGATCAACTGGACCTGATCGACCGGAATCGACACGGCAGGCGGCCCCGCCATCACCCCGTTGGCGGGGTCGGCAAGACGGCGTTTCATGACATCGGGCAAGTCGCGCAGGGCGACCGTGGGCGTCCCCTGGTTCCGGACGCGGCCGAGGGTGACGTGGGGATGGAACGCTTCCGTTTCAACCGCGAAGTCGAGTTCCCGCAGCGCCGCCCCGAGCGCCGCGTAGAGGGCTTCGAGCCGGTAGGCGGGGCCATGGAGTCCGAGCCACAGCACGCGGGGGCGCTTGATCGTTGGAAAGACGCCGAGGTTCCCGGTCCGCAAGGTGAATGCGTCGTGCGCGGCCACGACCGGCGGAAGCCCCATCCGCAGCAACTCCACCCGCTCGCGCGGCTGTTCCCCGAGAAAATGGAGCGTCAGGTGGAGGTTCTCCTGGCTGGTCCACCGTACCGGCCAATCGAGGGGACGGAGGTCATCCACCACCCGAGCCGCGGCATCCCGCGCCTCGGACGGCATTGGCGCGGCAAGAAAGACCCGCCACGGCGCATCAACCGTGTGGGGATCGGCTGCACGGGTTTTCGCGGGACGCGCCTTTCGTGGGCTCATGGGGATAGTATATGAGGAGCAGGGCATCGGGCATCGGGCATCGGGCATCGTGAGTTGGCCGTCGGCTGTCTGCCATCCGCTAACGGGGACCTTCTGACAGGGTTGGTTCCGCTGTCTCCCGGTCTGCCCCCGATCGCTGCCAGCAGAAAGCCGACACCCGGCAGCCGATGGCCGATGACCCATGGCCTTTGGCCGCCAGCGCAGGAGCACGCCCGGTGAAGACCGCCTTTCTCGGACCACGCGGCACGTTCACGGAAGAAGCGGCAGTGGCATGGTCCGGCCCGGATGCCGAGTTGCTGCCATTCGCCAACTTCGCGCTGGCAGCAGCAGCAGCCGAGCGCGGCGAGGCGGACACCGCCATCGTTCCGATCTACAACAGCATCGAGGG
>CAIPGK010000634.1 GCA_903864575.1 uncultured Chloroflexota bacterium | reverse complement strand
TGACGCCGTAGAGGCGCTCGACATTCGTCTCGTTGTCGGTGAACAGGGGCGTGCCATCGGCATCGGCCGAGAAGTGGCGCTGGCCGAGCGAATACTTGAACGGCAGATTGGTCAGCCCGTCGGCCTGCGAGTCGTCGGCGACGAACTTCAGCTGCTTGCCGCGCTTGGCATCGAGCTTGATCTCCGGCGCACGCTTACGGTCCTTGCCCCAGCCCCAGATGTTGCGGAACCAGAGCTGCGGGATCAGGTGGATCTCGGAATCTTCAGGACCGCGGTTGCAGACCTCGACACGGACGCAGAGGTCCTCAGGCCCTTCCTTCGCGTACTCGACGAAGACGTCGAAATAGCGGTCCTCATCGAAGATGCCGGTATCGAGCAGCTCGAACTCGGGACCACGGCCGTTGCGGCTGCCGTTCTCTCGCACCAGCCACTCGTACGGGTACTCCGCCTGCGGGTACTTGTACAAGTACTTCATGTAGCTGTGGGTCGGAGTGCTATCGACGTAGAAGTAGTACTCCTTCAGGTCTTCGCCATGGTTGCCCTCGGCAGGGATCAACCCGAACGGGCGTTCCTTCAGGATCGGGTCTCGACCGTTCCACAGCGCCAAAGAAAAGCACAGCAGCTGGTATTGATCAGAGACGCCGGCCAGGCCGTCTTCGCCCCAGCGGTAGGCCTTGCTGCGGGCCATGTCGTGCGTGAGATCGTTCCACGCTGCGCCGTTGCTGCTGTAGTCCTCGCGGACCGTTCCCCAGGACCGCTCGCTGAGGTAAGGCCCCCATCGGTACCAAGGCTTACCCCCGCGGGCTTCCTTCAGCCGATCATGCTCGGCCGTGCGAACCTCTTTGACCATAGCGCCCCCTCATCGGCAGCCTCTGGTCGCGAAACCGGGCCACTGACGCGATCGTTTTTCTCGAAGAGGCCCCTCCCCTCCGATGCCCCAGAATGGATCCGATCCGGATTGAAAACAAGCCAAATCGGATGAATTTATGCAACGAATCGGCGCGGCTAGACGGGATAGCGCTGATCCGCTGCGTGCAGGCGAGTGGCGAGTTGCCGCAACAGTTTGCGGGTCTCCTCAGGGTGTGTGCCGAGCAAGTGCTCGAAGTTCTCGCGGGTCATGGGGTCAAGGTCGAGATCGGTGACCGCCACGACTGCCGCTGAACGGGGCAGATCGAGCAGCAAGCCCATCTCGCCCACCCACTCGCCCGGCCCCAGCTCGGCGATGACCTGCTCCTGACCATCCGGCTGGCGCTTGCGCACCTCGAGCCTGCCGGCGCGGATGAGATACGCCCGATCGGAGGGGCTGCCCTCCTCGAAAAGGCGAGTCCCGCGGGGCACATGCCGATAGCCGCAGCCCTCGAAAAGACAGGGATAACGATCCGTATGATGGAGCTTGGCGCAGCCGGTGCCGCGGCGCTCACCGCCGATCAGCCGATACGAGGCCACAGCGAGCGCAGCGCCCAAGACAGGGCCTACGAAGTAGAGCCACAGGTCGGCGAATGCGCCCATCAGCACCGCGGGAGCCAGGCTGCGTGCCGGGTTCAGGCTGGTGCCCGAGATGGGTGCTTCCACCATCACCAACAACGCGATCAAGGCTCCAGCTAGCCACGGCGTGAAACGCGCGAGGCGGCGGCTGTCCACGCACCAGAAGATGAGGAACACCAGCG
>CAIPGK010000633.1 GCA_903864575.1 uncultured Chloroflexota bacterium | reverse complement strand
GTCGCGCTGATCTCGGGTGATGGCGATCTACCGGACCGACGCCATGCGCGCGAGGATGTCGAGAAGTTCGTCAATTGGCTGGCGCAACTTTCCGCCCTTGAAATTGCGTTCGCTGTCGAGCGCCGAGAGCACCTGCGGAAGCAGGCTGTCCGGGCCCCCGCGGCGCGAGCGGGCGATGGCCACGAGTTGATTCGGATTGGACAGCCCGATCTGGCGACCTGCCTCTGCGGGGTCGATCCGGGCAGACCCGGCAATTGCGCCAAGTTCGATCTGGTTGAAGACCTGAGCGGCGAGTTTCGCAGGTTCTTCGCCGGCCGAAAGCAGTTGCTCGAGTTGGCGGGCGGCCTGCGCGAGGTCGCCATTCGCCGCAGCCTCCACGAACGCGAAGATGCGGTCATCCGGGGCGCCCTCGACGAGCGCGCGGATATGGCGTTGGGAGATGGGGTCCGGGTAGGCGAACATTGCCAATGTTTCGATCCGGGTTCGCAGCAGATCGAGGTCCGGGGGACGATCGTAGCGCGGGTTTGATGGTTTCGATTGCCAGGTTTGGGGATACAGGGAGGACACCAGCTCCCGTGCTGCGTCCTCTGCCAGTTCGCCGCCGCTCTCCTTTGCGGTGCGAACAGTCCAGCGGATCAGGTCACGTCCTCGCGGCGGCTCGCATGAGATGGTTTCGACGTCCTTGTCCCTGGCGGCGCGCTTGACTGCCGCGGGAATGGCGGTGAGCGCGGGGTCGACCAGGATCAGGGTGTTTTCCAGCGCGGTTCCCGTGAAGAGCGGTGCGAGGTCGATCGCGCCGGAGGCAGGGGAATCGCCATCGTCGTCCCCTCCGCGGCCCTTTGCCTTCGTCATCAGATCCCGAACGAAAACAACGCGGCCTTCGGCGAAGAACCCACGGCTGCCTGCGGCGGCGACGATCTGGGAGATTGGGGTCTCGGCGGCGTCGAATCGGGATGTGTTGCTGCCGTCGGGATCGACGCGGAGGGCGAGATCGTCTGCTCTTCGTCGGGCGGTTGCCGCGTCCGGGCCGTGGATGAGATGGATCATGACGGCATCCTCTGGCCTGCGCGATGCAACGAGCGGAGAAAAGGCCATCGCCGCCGTGCCGTGTGCGATCAGAGTCGTTGAACCTGCAAAGCAGGTGGGCGCTCCGGACCGGCGCGGCGGACCGCGCAAGAGGAGCTCCCGACTCGGAAACATCGGCTCAAGACATAAGAAGCATCACGAACACCGCAGGTCCGGCCTGAGACTGAGCGTACACCCCATTGCAGGGCCGCGGCAACCAGCGGATTCGGTCCCGCCCCGCGAAGGTGCGCGGAGGGGCTGGTCCGTCGTAGCATGGGGCGTTCACGAAGCGGCCCGGATCGATCGGCGGGCGTGAGGAGCGAGGCAAGTCCATGTCGGACGTCCGGGTGGTTGTCACAGGGATCGGGATCGTTGCGCCGGTAGGGGCGACGCGGGAAGCGGCGTGGGAGAACATCAAGGCCGGCCGCTCCGGCATATCCCCGATCGAGCGCTTCGACGCCACGGCGTTGGAGACCCGGTTTGCCGGTCAGGTGCTCGATTTCGATCCTGTTGAGGCAATGGGCCGGAAGGAGTCGCGGCGGGCAGACCGCTACACCCAGTTTGCCGTCGGCGCGGCGAAGGAGGCGCTGGCGCACTCCGGGTTGACGATTGATGAAGCCAACGCTCCCCGCGTTGGGGTCATCATCGGGAGCGGGATGGGCGGCATGGAGACGGTCGAGGAAGGGATGAAGACCCTGCTTTCACAGGGGCCATCCCGCATTTCGCCGTTCTTCATGCCGATGTTTCTGTCGAACATGGCCTCCGGGGTCGTGGCGATGACATTGGGCGCCAAGGGGCCGAACTTCTCGCCGGTCTCAGCCTGCGCGTCCTCCGCGCACGCGATCGGGGAGGCGACGGAGATCATTCGGCGCGGATGGGCGGATGTGATTCTGGCCGGTGGCTCCGAGGCGGCGGTGACGCCGCTGAGCATCGCGGGCTTCAACGCGATGGGGGCGCTGTCGACCCGAAACGACGATCCGGAGCGGGCCAGCAGACCGTTCGATCTCGGTCGTGACGGATTCGTCATCGCCGAAGGCGCGGCGGTGCTGGTGCTGGAGTCCCGTGACACCGCACGCGCCCGTGGCGCCAGGATCCTCGGCGAGGTCGTCGGTTACGGGTTGACGGATGACGCGAATCACTACACCCAGCCTGCGCCCGAGGGAGAGGGCGCCCAGCGGGCGATGCGCGGCGCGCTGAAGCAGGCGAAGCTGGGGCCGGACGGAATCGACTACATCAATGTCCACGGGACCTCGACGCCGCTGAACGAGAAGTTCGAGACGCAGGCGATCAAGGCAGTCTTTGGCGACGAGGCCTATCGGGTGCCGGTGAGTTCCACCAAATCCATGACGGGGCATTTGCTCGGCGCGGCCGGCGCATTGGAGGCGGCGTTCTCGCTGCTTGCGATCCGGGATGGTGTGATCCCGCCGACGATCAACCAGGAGACGCCGGACCCTGAATGCGATCTGGATGTGGTGCCGAACGTGGC
>CAIPGK010000632.1 GCA_903864575.1 uncultured Chloroflexota bacterium | reverse complement strand
GTTCCCGGCGCTGGGCATGCTTGACGGGCGCGTCGGACCGGTCGTCCCCCCCGGCGCGGAAGATCGCTTCGGAGATGTTCCGGACACGCTCCTCTCGCAGCCCCGCCGCGAGGTGAGCCATGGGAATTGGCGCCCACGCGGCGGCGGGGTGGTGGTTGTCACCCTCGTCATCCGGTTGGGCGTCGTCGAGATAGACGCACGGCGCCCATGCCGAGGTGAGCAGCGGTTCCAGCAGGGCGCGAGTCTCGCGCGCAAGCGAGCCGGGGTCGTGTCGCGCGTCACGAACACATGCGTTCGCGTTGCCGGTGCTTCTGAAGGCGATCTCGCGGGCCATCTGGGGGCTGACGCCGCGGAGGGTGGCAGGGAGCCACTTCGCGAGCGGTTGGTCCTCGTTCGCTGCGGACAGGAGGTCCGCGGCCGATTGCCCCGTGAGTTTCCGCGGATCGGGCCGTTCCTGCGGAGGTGGCGGGATGAAGATGCGATGGGGCTGCACCGGGCGCACACGGCTCATGGAGGGGTTGACCCGCTTGGCGGCATCCATTATTTCGCCCTGGTCATCGACGAGGATCAGGTTCGAGTGTCGCCCCATGATTTCCACGTGGAGATGGACCCAGGTGGCATCGATCTCTCCCTCATCGTCGGATTCGTCGTCGGAATCGTGGCTGTCATCGGTCCGGGCCGCTGAGGAATCGTCCGCAATGATGTCCTCCAGTTCGGCCTTGCGCATCGCCCGCCGTTCCTGTTCCGAGGGTAGACGCTTGGCTATACTGAGGACGATAACCCGTTCGAGCGGTGGCTGTTCGATCGCTCCGATGATCCCGCCGCGCAGATACTTGCGCAGGAGGAGCCCGAACGGAGTGATCAGATCGGCGTCGAGCGACGGCATGGCCGGGGCGAGATGAATCCGGGCATCGCGGTCGTCGGCACTGGCGATCAGCGCGCGGCGACGTCCGCCGGCATAGACCTCAGCCGCAAGCGTGCGGCGGTTGACGAGACCGATGCGCTGGATGCGGCCATCGAGAATGGTTGCCGACAGTTCGTCGGCAACGGCGGCGGCGGCGAGTGCGTCAAACACGATCGATCCTTTGCGGGGCCGCCCGGCGTGGCGGCTCGAACTGCCTGGGGGAACGGCGAGTGAGCGGGAACATCATGGTTGGCGCGGCGGCGCTCGAGCGGACCGGCAGCAGTGATCCGGCCGTGATCCGGCAGGATACGGAGGCGCCCATGGTGACAGACCATCTCGGCGAAAACGCGGACGATCTGATTGGAGATCTGCGCGCGTTGCGCAAACCCCGCATGTTCATCATCTCCGGCCCTTCGGGCGTCGGCAAGGATACGGTAATCGAGGCGCTCCGCCTCCGCTTCCCGGAGGCCTATTTTGCCGTCACCGCGACAACGCGACAGCGCCGCCCTGGCGAGATCGACGGGGTGCATTACTACTTCATGGACATGGAGGCGTTCGAGACCCGTCTTGGCGAAGGCGAGTTCCTTGAGTCCGCGCTGGTCTACGGCAACCGCTACGGAGTGCCGAGGGGGCCCATCCGGGCCGCGCTCGCGCGAGGCCAGGATGTCTTCGTCAAAGTCGACATTCAAGGGTCGGACTCCATCCGTTCGCTGGTTCCGCGGGCAACGTCCGTCTTCATCGCGCCCGAGTCGATGGGCTCGCTGCTGCAGCGGCTCCGGGCTCGCAAGACGGATGATCCCGACGCCCTGATGAAGCGGTTCGGCACAGCCAGCCGCGAGTTGGCAAGCGCCGGGGAGTTCGACTACGTGATTTTCAACGAGTCGGACCGTGTCGATCAGGCTGTAGAGTGCATCGTCGCGGTCGTCATGGCCGAGCGATTCCGCACCGAGCAGCATGAGATTCACCTGTAGGCCCGCGGTCAAATCGGACAACCCGGGCCCGCCGCCACCAGATCGCTGGTAGCCGATAGCTGGCGGCGTTTGACCGCGAGTCCTACTCGCCTTCGACCGGGCCTTCGATCTCGTCCTCGTCCGGAACCTCGCGGATCGTGGACTTGTCCTCGACGCGATCGAGGAACAGGATGCCGTCGAGGTGGTCGATCTCGTGCTGAAGCACGCGGGCGAGCCAGCCGTCGGCCTTGAATCGGACTGGCTTGTTGTCGAGTCCCATGCCCTTGACGGTCAGGCGATCCCAGCGCGGCACCTCTCCGGTCCAGCCCGGGATGCTGAGGCAGCCTTCATAGCCGAGCACGCGGCCACTGCTCTTGACGATCTCCGGGTTGATCAGCGCGAAGTCGTGCTCCGGGTCGTCTTCGTAGTCATACCCTGCCGGGACGTGGACGGTAATCAGCCGAAGCGGCACCCCAATTGGCGGTGCGGCGAGGCCGACGCCGGGGGCTTCGAGCATCGTTTCCCGCATGTCCGCGGCAAGTTTTCGGATGGAGGCATCCACGTTTCGGATGGCGCTTGCCTTCCGGCGCAGGATCGGGTCACCTTCGAGCACGATGTCGAGCAGCGC
>CAIPGK010000631.1 GCA_903864575.1 uncultured Chloroflexota bacterium | reverse complement strand
GGAGGTGGCATGGCCGGCTGATCCCTCGTTCGCGACGGGTGGGAATGTCCTTACCGTGTTGCTCGGCGGCGATCAGCGGCTGGCAGGGCGGGTGCAGCGGGCAGTCGAAGGGATGGGCGCCTCCGCGACCTTCGAGGATGTCATCGGCGCCTTGCGAGGTGATGCGCTCAAGGCGTGGACCGAGTACATCGAAACGGAGAAGGCGATCAACTATCTCGTCCGGCTCGAGGATGAACTGAGCACGGATCAGGCGGCGCTATGCCGGGCGCACCTGAACGAGTTGCCGGGCGTGAAAGTGATGAACCGGCTGGAGTATCTGATCTCGAATGGCCGCACGATGGACCGAATTACGGTCAAGACGGGCGTCCCGCGAGACGTTGCGCTGAAACTCGAGGCGAACAAGTCGCTTCTGCCGGGGGTTGAGCTCGATGGTGGCGTGCTGATCCGACGGTATCCGGGCGGTGAAGCGATGTCGCACATCCTCGGGTACGTGGGCAAGATCAGCCAGCGCGAACTGGCTGCCCCGACCGCCATCGATGAAGACGGATTTTCCGGGTATGAACCGGATGATTTCATTGGCAAGGACGGTTTGGAACTGACCCTCGAGCGCATCCTGCGCGGACGGCGCGGCAAGCAGATCGTAGAGATGGATCAAAGCGGCGCGGCGTGGAACGTGGTGCCTGGATCGGTGATCGAACCGGTGCCGGGTCGCAACGTGCAGCTGTCGATCGACCTCGAGTTCCAGCGTGCGGTGGCCGAAATTCTCCGGAACGGCATCGCGTATTCCAACGCCGACCGGCAGGCTATCCAGGCCGTGGATTCCAACCGTTCGGTCAAGAAGTACTCCGGAGCAGGCGCGGTGGTCGCCATTTCGCCCCAGACCGGCGATGTGCTGTCGATGGTGAGCTTCCCGCTCTACGACAACCAGTTGTTCGTCGATGGCATCTCACAGCGAAAGTACGAGGAGTACGTTTCCGACGATGCCAACAAGCCGTTGATCGACCGGGCGCTCCGGGGCGAGTATCCGCCGGGCTCCACGCTGAAGCCGTTCATCGCGGCGGCCGGCCTCGAGGAGAAGAAACTCTCCGTCGGGAAAACCTACAACTGCGAGGGCGCGATCCGTGTCCCGTTCGCCTGGAACCTTGCAGACGGCAACAACCACCCCTGCTGGATCTGGCGAGCCGGCGGCCACGATGCGGTCGACATCTACCGTGCAATCGAAGTTTCCTGCGATGTGTACTTCTATAACGCAGGCGCTCCGCGACAGCCGATGGATGACGGCCGCACCGACTACCTGCACTATCGCGATCTCGACATGCGCACCATGCAACTGGGAGAAAAGCACTATTTCGAGGGCCTCGGCATCCAGTTGATGAAGAAGCACCTGGCCGACAACTTCTGCTTCGGGTCGCCGACCGGGATCGACCTGCCGTCCGAGGCGGCGGGCGTGGTGCCGGATCCCGAGTGGCTGGCCCGAACGTACCCGGGAGATGGCTGGTCCGTCGGCGCGACCATCAACGCCTCGATCGGGCAGGGCTACTTCCTCTCCACTCCGCTCCAGCTCGCGTTGAACACTGCAGCCATCGCCAATCAGGGCAAGGTGATGCGGCCCAAGCTTGTTCGCGAAGTCTTCGACGACGACCGGTCGCTGGTCGATACGCACAAGCCGGAGGTGCGGCGCGATCTCGACCTCGACCCGAAGTGGATGGAGGTCGTTCGCGAAGGGATGCGGCGCGTAGTCCACGGCGAGAACGGCACCGCCCGCAAGAATCTCGATGGCTC
>CAIPGK010000630.1 GCA_903864575.1 uncultured Chloroflexota bacterium | reverse complement strand
TCACGCCCGACGCGATCGCGTCGACTCTGCCGATCGCGGGCCAGAGCGTCAACAGGACCGCAGGCTTCCCGCCCTCCCCATCGACGGTGATCTGATAGACCGCTCCGCTGGGCAGGCGAAACGGCGCGAGCCTGCTCGTCGCCCCAAAGGCCTCCGCCACCGGAGCGATGGCCCGATCATCGAACGGCAGTCTGCTGATGACGCCGTGACCCGCGGCCACGCCTGATTCGTGCTCGGCAGCCAAACCCCTTCTCCCCAATCGTCGCTATACTGCTCCCACCCCGGATTGTCCCGCGCCAGGCGACGCCGAGCCACCGGGCCGCCCGGCCCGCGTGGAGTTGTGTCCGAATGACCTACCGACCCGCCCCCGATACGACCACGCTTTCCGGCGATGAACTGGCCTCGCAGGTCACCATCGAGCATATCCGCGAAGCAGCCGAACGCATCCGGCCCTACGTTCACCGCACTCCACTCGCATCGACCCATACCCTGAGCCGCATGACCAACACCCGGCTTTCGCTCAAGGCAGAAAACCTGCAACGGACTGGTTCCTTCAAGGCGCGCGGCGCGCTGAACGCCGTGCTGAACCTGACACCGGAGCAGCGCGAGCGGGGCGTCATTACCCTGTCGGCCGGGAATCATGGTCAGGGGCTTGCCTACGCAGCTCAGATCGCGGGCATTCCGTGCGTGGTCGCCATTCCGGAGAACGCAGTTCCGGCCAAGATCGCCGCCATCCGCGGCTATGGTGCGGAAACCATCTTCGCGTCATCAATGGAGACCGTTTTTGCTGCAATGGAGGAGTACCGCAAGGAGCGGTCGATGCACTACGTCCACCCGTTCAGTGATGCCGATGTGATCGCCGGTCAGGGCACCGTCGGTCTCGAAATTCTCGAGGATGCGCCGGATGTGGACGTTATCACCATCTGCACGGGAGGTGGCGGCCTGCTCGCAGGCATCGCAGTCGCGGTGAAAGCGCTTCAGCCAACCGTCCGCATCGTCGGGGTGGAACCTGAGGGGGCTCCTGCCGTCACCCAGAGTCTGGCCGCGGGGTTCCCGGTCATCGTGGACAAGATCACCACGATTGCCGACGGCCTCTCCGCTCCCTTCGGAGGTGCGCTTTCGCAGGCGCTGATCGAACGGAACGTCGACGATGTGGTGCTGGTCTCCGACGAGGAGATCATGACCGCATTGCGGTTGATGCTCGAACGCACCAAACTGCTCTCGGAACCTGCGGGCGCGGCGGGAGTGGCCGCATTACTGGCCGGCAAGGCCGGCGTCGATCCTGGCGCGCGCGCGGTGGCCACGCTCAGTGGCGGCAATATCGATCTGCTGCGACTGAAGAACCTCCTCTAGCCAGTCTTTCGCTCGTAGGCCAATTCGAAGGGAGTCCTCACCATCATGCATCGCCGCCTCTATGCTCCGGCAGCAGTTCTCACCGTCCTCCTTGCCGCTACGCTCAACGCTGGCGTCCGGGCGCAGGATGCCGCGACGCCGACGGCGGAAACGCCCATTGCAGCGGCTACACCGGCGGCGAGCGTCTATTCGGAGATCACGACCCGGATCTTTGCGGACGACCAACCTGCCGCCGTCGAACAGGGCCACCTCGGGCTCGCGCTCGTCACCGTTCCACCCGGCGCAAAGATCGGAGCCCACTTTCACCCTGGCTCCCAGTTCGCGGCGATCCAGCAGGGGGAATTGACCTACACCGTGGACACCGGTACGGTCCGGATTCGCCGCGCCGGGAGCGAGGCTGACGGCCCGTGGGAGGACATTACGGCGGGCGAAACGGTCGTGCTCGCGCCGGGCGATGCCATCCGCGAATCCCCCGGCGGCATCCATCATGCCGAGAATACCGGGGATGAGCCGGTCCTCATCTGGATCGCAAGTCTCTTCCCCGACGGCTCGCCGCGCGCGATCCCGGCCGCCACGCCGCAGGTATGACCACCTGCCTTCAATTCGGCGATGCTGCTCCCGCCGCTCCGGATGATCCGGTCGGCATCTACCTCCATGTGCCGTTCTGCGCGCACATCTGCCCCTACTGCGACTTCAACACCTATGCGGGACAGGACGCGCTGATTCCCCGTTATGTCGATGCCCTACGGCGTGAGATCGCGAGCTGGGCCGCGAAGCTGGACGGGAGGCCAGCCGCCACCGTCTTTTTTGGCGGTGGAACGCCATCGCTCCTGCCTCCCGACGCCGTCGCATCCCTGATCGCCGAGGTGAGACGGACGACCGCCGTTCG
>CAIPGK010000629.1 GCA_903864575.1 uncultured Chloroflexota bacterium | reverse complement strand
TCTAACGAGTTCTGATTCAAATCGGACGGACGAATGCGAACCGGGGCGCGGCGATCTTGCCGCGCCCCGGTCTGTATGCACAACGGATCGTGCGTCCGTAGCTACAACCGCTTCGCTCCGGCATACCGGGAGGCGTAGTACTCGGAGTTGATGTCGGTCACGACCACCCCGATCTGCTCGTTTTCAGCGTGGATGAACCGATCCCGGCCGAGGTAGATGCCGACATGGCTCAGTCCGCGCTGGTACGTGTTCTTGAAAAAAATCAGGTCACCCGGCTTCCACTTGCCCCAATCGACCCATGAACCATAGTTCCATTGCAACTCGACTGAGTGAGTGATGTCTTCACCGGTCACCTTGCGCACGACGAACTGGGTCAGGCCCGAGCAATCGAACCCGGTTTTCGGGGACCCTCCTGCCCAGACGTATGGCAGTCCCTCGTACTTCGAGGCTGTCTTGGCGATTTGCCGCCCGTCTGCCGCCGCGGCCCTCATGCTTGCAGCCGCCAGCAACGCCGGAGCGACAAGCGCCGCCGCTCCGTGTCGCAGGACGGTTCGGCGCGTCATGTTGCGTACCATTGGTAACCCCTGCACGTTCATGCGAACCCTGCCGCGAAGACGCAGCCGGCGCGGGAAGCGTTCCGGGTTCGCCAAAACCCATGACCAGCGGGGGAGTCCTCCACATGCTGGTACAGCGCTGGTCGAATTGCAACGGCCAGGTTGTCAAACCCCGGACGGGAAGGGTGGTACGGTACAATCCGACTGTTTGCCGCGTGCGCGTGCTGGACATGTCCGCGCCAGGCCGTGAGATGGAATGGCACGAAAGGGAGAGTTCGGGAATGGCGTACCGGTTTCTGCTCGAGACGCCCGAGGGATTGGCGCCAGAGGCTAGCCTCGCGGTGAACGGAACGCCGGACGCCCAGGTCATCCTCGTCCGCGACTCGCACGGGCTCGGATTCGACGATCCCTACGTCGATCAAACCATCGCAGCACATTCACTGCGCGTGATTGACAGCCTCTATGACTGGTTTGACGGCATCGGCGCATCCCGCGGCGACATTCGCCTCGTGCTGCACAGCGGCGAGCGGGTGAGTCTCGAGGCGACCGACCGCGGCGCGATGGTGGAAGCAATCCGTCGCGACCAGCCGTGGGTCGAGCGGACGCTGCCCAAGGTCGGCGAGCACGCCGTCGATCTGTTTGACTCCCCAGCCACCCAACCCGGCGAACCACTCGGCATCCGTGTCGATGGCGCGGGGTCCAATGCTCCTGACGCGCCCTTCGGACTCGCGACCACGCCGCCCGACCTCGTCCGCCGGGTCCGGCTCGGCCGGGTGAACCACATCGCGGTCCTGGTGAACGAACTGGCCCGCGCCGAGGACTTCTACCAGGCGTTCCTCGACATGGACATGATTGGCCGCTTCCGCCGTAATGGCATGGGCGCACTCGAACTCGTCGAGGACGGGTACGACTGGACCGCCGCCATCCACGAAGGACGTCCCGCCGAGGTCACCTTCATGAACAATGGCGCCATCACGCTGGCGCTCATCAATGCAGGCCGCGGCGCGCGGCTGGATCGTGGCCCGATCGATCACATCTCGATCACCGTGGACGGTAGCACCTTCGATGCGTTGCGAGGCGAGGCCCTCGTCCGCCCGCTGATCGTGACCAACAACGGTGATACCTCATTCCGCTTCGTCGATCCGTTTGGCATCGGCTGGGAAATCACCCGCGAATCGCCGGTAGCCGCCGCGCTGGCCCGATAAGATGCTGGACCAATACCGCGAACTGATCGACGAATTGCTCGGCGCTCCCCGGCAAATCCGGGGGCTCGCCGGGGATCGGGCGTTGCCGGCCAACGCGGCTACCCTGATCGCGGAAATCCGCGACCGGGACGCCATGATGCTCGAGCGGCTGAACGTCATTCTCCGCGCTCCCGATCCGCGACTGCCCGACATCGCGACGGCGCCGCGGACCATCGAGTCCTACGGTCCCGATCTCCTCGCGGCAGCGGACTCCGCGCGCGGCGATCTCGTCTCCTTGCTCATGAACCTTACGCTCAAGGACTGGGAACGAAGCGCCATTCACGACACGGAGGGCGAGACCACGCTCGCCGAGGAGGTGGAGCGTCATGTCGATTTTGACGAGGCGCACCTCGCCAGGATCCGTGCCGCGCTGACCTGACGGCTCCGGACCCGGAACAGGAACAGGAACAACCCAGCCATGACCGATACCACGGATGGAGCGAAGCCCGACCCTCGCAGTTTGCCGGTCGTCATCGTCGGCGCAGGCATGGCCGGGCTGGTATGCGCGCTCACGCTCCACGATGTCGGGCAACCCGTGTGTGTGCTCGAAGCCTCGGACGGCGTCGGCGGCCGCATTCGCACTGACCCTACACCCGACGGGTTCCTCATCGACCGCGGGTTTCAGGTGCTTCTCGACGCGTATCCCGCCGCCCGCCGCTGGGTGGACTATGACGCGTTGAAGACCCTGCCCTTCGATGCCGGCGCGCACATCTGGACCGGCAAGCGACTGGTTCCACTGGCGAATCCGCTCCTTCATCCGACGGCTTTGGTCCGCGACGTCACCAGCAGCATGTTTGGGGTGGCCGACAAGATCCGGCTTGCGAAACTCGCGCTCACCGCGGTCAGGTCCGACTGGCAGTGCGCTGCGGACGCGTCCCAAACGGAACTCGGCGCGATGACCGCTGAAGAGGCCCTCTGGGCATCAGGATTCAGCCGCGAATTCGTGGACCGTTTCGCCCGTCCGTTCTGGGGCGGAATCACGCTCGACCCCGCTCTGACCCAATCGGCCGGTCCGATGCTGTTCACGCTGAAAATGTTCCTCCAGGGTCGCGCCGTGCTCCCCGCCGAGGGCGTCGGCGCGATGGCCGCGAGTCTTGCGCGACGTCTTCCGGATGGCGCAGTCCGGCTCGGTTCGCGCGTCGATGCCCTCGTTTACGACGGGCAGGGCGCGGTCGTCGGAATCCGCAGCGGCGGAGACGTCATCCCGGCGGCGGCGGTCGTCGTCGCGGCCGATCCTCCCGCCGCACGAGAACTCACCGGGATCGCATCGATTCCCTCCGCGCGTGACGGCCTCGACTCCGTAACCGTGTACCTGGCCGGTTCAGAGGACCCGGGAACCGGTCCCCGGCTGGTCGTCAATGGCGCGGGAAGGGGCGTGGTCAATCACCTCGCGCCGCTTTCCTCCGCGCAACCGTCGTATGCGCGCAGTGGGATGAACCTGCTTGCCGCCGTCGCCATCGGCGAGGCCGCGGCCGCGGACGATGGCCTGATCGCGGACGCCGCGCGCGCAGAGGTCGCGGCCATGCTCGGGCAGCGTCCGGCCGGTTGGCGCGTCGTGGCTCTCCGACGGGTACCGTTCTCCCAGTATGCGCAACCACCGGGCATGTATCAGCGCCTGCCCGGGAACGAACCCGGTCCGCAAGGACTCTTTCTGGCCTCCGAGGCTACGGTCGATTCCAGCTACAACGGCGCGATCCTGAGCGGCGAAGGTGCGGCCCGCGCGGTGCTGAGGACGTTGGCGCGGCACGGACGTCCTGCAAAGCGCGGTGCCTGACAGGAGCCACGGCCATGCATCACGGTGAGTTCAAAACCCCGGGCGGAAAACTTGTCGCGGTCGACTTCGACGTCCGGAACGGCGAATTCGCGGGGGTCCTCGTCCACGGCGACTTTTTCCTGTACCCGGATGACGCCTTCGAGGATCTGGCGGCGGCGCTTGAAGGTGCGCCCGTCGGCGAACCCGATGACGTGGTTGCGGAGAGAATCCGCACGCGACTCCGGACCGGCGCGGAATTGCTTGGCACCTCCCCCGAAGGCATCGCGACCGCCGTGGCTCGCGCGCTGGCTGCCGGGCCGGTAAACGACGGGGGGCGATCGTGAGCGAGCGCAACGAAATCCTTCCCCCGGCGGGGTTCGCCGAGCGCTGGGCTTCCACCAACTGGAATGTCATCCCGCCCATCCCACAGCAGCCGCTAATGAATATGGCGCTCGACGAGGTGCTCACCGAGCGGGTCGGGCGCGGGGAACTCGGACCTACCATCCGCTTTTGGGCCTGGAGCGCGCCCTGCGTCGTACTGGGCCGATTCCAGTCGGTGCGGAACGAGGTCAACGAGGAGAACGCGGCCGCGAACGGCATTCAGATCGTCCGGCGCATCAGCGGCGGCGGGGCCATGTTCATCGAACCCGAGGGGGCAATCACCTGGTCCATCTACGCCCCGGACTCGGTCGTGAGCGGCATGTCCTTCCCGGAGTCCTACGCCGCACTCGACAGCTGGGTGATCCGCGCCCTGCGCGGCCTGGGAGTGGACGCCTGGTATGCGCCGCTCAACGACATCACCTCCGCCAACGGGAAGATCGGCGGCGCGGCGCAGGCACGGCGACTCGGCGCGGTGTTGCACCACACGACGATGGCCTACGAAATGAACGTACCGCTCATGCTGGATACCCTCCGCATCGGGCAGGAGAAGATGAGCGACAAGGGAACCCGTTCCGCCGACAAGCGGGTCGGACCACTCCGGCAGCAGACGGAGATGAGCCGTGACGCCATCATCAGCCACCTGTGGCAGGATTTGGCAAACCTCGCGCAGACGACGTCGGCAACCCTCCGGGATGAGGACATCGCCGAGGCCGAGCGGCGGGTTGTGGAACGGTTCGGTCTCCGATCCTGGACACATCTACTGCCGTAGTTTCCGGTGTATCAGGCAGGCTGTGAGCCGGAACAACCTGTATTCGAAAATGTACGGACAGCGCGATGGAGGGGCGTTCGTTGACGTGTGGTCAACGTGCGCCTATGATCGTATGGAATTCCGCTCCTTTCGGGGCGAAACGGGCATGGCCGCCTGAGCGTTCTACGGCATGAATGCTGGATCGTGATTGGGCCACCGGGGAACGCCGGGAAGCAGAGGTAGGGGATGGAAGGCAATCGATTCGACGAACTCGCTCGCGCGCTGGCGCTTGCCGCGAATCGCCGCAGCACCCTCAAGACGGCGATCGCGGGAGTGATCATTGCCGCACTTGGCGTTCCCCGCCGAGACGTTTCCGCGCAGGACGCGTTGGTCGAGATCGGCGGCAGCTGCTCCGGGTTCGGCGCCGACTACGAATGCAGCCAGCAAGGCACGCCCTCCGGCGGCATTCCGGTCATCTGCAGCGACAACAACAACAGTAACGACGGCGCCTACAACTGTTGCCGGAATGCTGGCGGCGTCTGTGGCAACGATCTGCATTGCTGTGGGACGTCCATGTGCGTTGGAGGCGTCTGCGGCGGCACGGGCGGCACGGGCGGCCAGGCGGGTGGCTCCCGCGCGCTCGGCGCATCGTGCAGCGCAACCAGCGAGTGCAGCCAATCCGGAGGGTCGGTCGTTTGCGCCAGCAACGGTCTGGCCGACGATGGCGCGAAAAACTGCTGCCGAAATGCAGGCGGTACCTGCTCGACCGACCTCCAATGCTGCTCCGGGTACTACTGCATCAACGGACGGTGCGGCGGCGAGGCCAATAGCGGCGGATCCGGTTCATCCGGCAGCGGCAATCTCTCGCCGGGCGAATCGTGCACCGCGTCCACGCAGTGCAGTCAGGCGGGCGGGTCGACCGTTTGCGGCAACAACGGGATCGACAGTGACGGACGTTTGAACTGCTGCCGCAATGAGGGCGGTCGCTGCTCCGACTCGGTCTACAGCTCCGACTGCTGCGGCGGATTCTACTGTCGCGACGGTGCCTGCAAGGGTTTGCAGAGCGATGGTACCCTCGCTCTCGGCGCGAAGTGCACCGAAACCGCCGAGTGCGACCAGATCGAGGAAATCACCTACTGCGCCGACAACGGGTTCGCTGCCGATGGGCCGCTTAACTGCTGCCGGTTCGAAGGCGGCGGATGCGGGAGCGATCCGGACTGCTGCGCCGGACTTCTTTGCGTGGATTACGTGTGTGTCGAAGTAGGCGGACGCGGCAGTAGCGGAACCGGCGGCGGCCGCCTTTTGCTCGGCGCGGCATGCGAGAGCGCAGGAGAATGCAGCCAGGACGGCGGCGAGGTCGCCTGTGACGACAATGGCCTCGCCGACGATGGCCCAACCAACTGCTGCCGGTACTCAGGCGGCGCCTGCTGGGATGGCGCAGGTTGCTGCGCCGGCCTTGAGTGCATCGACGGCGTTTGCGGCGGTGGTGGCGCGGTTGCCGACGCCAACGGCGGCAATGGCGATGTCGCCTCGGTTGGCGGCCGGGTTGCGCTCGGTGGCACATGCCGGTCTGACGACGAGTGCAGCCAGGAGGGTGGCCCGGTCACCTGTGACGACAACGGCATCTACTCCGATGGCGATCTCAATTGCTGCCGGTACGCTGGCGGCGGCTGCGGCAACGATCTCCACTGCTGCGCCGGGCATGTCTGCGTCGGCGGCGCCTGCACGGTCTTCTAGCGAAGGCAATCGTCATGCGAGTACCATCGCCTTCGCGGGTCTCCGCGAGGGCGATGTCCACGTCAGGCAACCAACCCACAGCACGGATGCCGGAGCCTTGAACGACTGATGCCCCCTCCACGCCGCCGACCCGCCGTGAAACCCTCCGCCGGACCTGTCACCGGTTCTCTCCCAC
>CAIPGK010000628.1 GCA_903864575.1 uncultured Chloroflexota bacterium | reverse complement strand
GACTCCCCAGTCCCTTTGCCAGCAGCGAATTCCCCGCTCGCTTGCTGGTAACCCAAACCATAAGGAGGGTTTCGACCCCTCCATCCCCCATAGGATACCACGCCGCGTGAACTTGTCCACCCCGCACGGACAGGACGATCGGCGATCCGCCGGTCGATCATTCCGGGAACGGAAGCGTGAACCAGACGCTCGTGCCGCAGCCCGGCGCGCTCTCCAGCCCGATCTGCCCCCCGAACGAGTCCACCAACCCCCGCGCAATGGCAAGCCCGAGTCCTGCTCCGCCGGACTGCCGGGACCGTGAGGCATCGGTTCGGTAAAAGCGGTCGAACACCCGGCCTTGCTCGACCGGGGCAATGCCGATGCCCATGTCCCGCACGGTCAACCGCCCGCCATGCCGCTCCTGTTCGACCGTGGCACCGGCGTGGCGATCTTCTCACGGCGCAATTCCCGCAAAACCTCCAGGCCATCCCTGCCGGGGAGCATCCGGTCGAGCACGATCGCGTCATATGCGCCGGTCAGCGCGGCATCCAGCCCGGACACGCCGTCGTGGCGCACATCCACGTCGAACCGTTCCTCTTCCAGCACGCGGGCAATGACCCGCGCCATGCGCGTCTCGTCCTCGATGACCAGAATCCGCATGTCGCTCCTATCGGTTCGCTACACGGCACGGCGCGCCCGCGGCGCGCCCGGCAGACCCGGTTCCGGCAACCGCTTCCGCCAGTCGCCGCGCACGACACGGTACAAGGTCAATCCGGCCGCCGCCATTCCGGTGACAAGATAGAGGTCCTGCCCCCAGCGCGTCCCGGCATCGCTGCCCGAGCCGAGGCCATGGGCGAGCGCGAGCAGGAAGAGCGGATAGGTCAGCCAGTGGATCGCCTTCCAGAAGGGGTACCCCATCGCCCGGCGCACCGTCACGCTGAGGCCAATCAGCACCAGCAGATACATCGCCAGGATGCCGAATGCCGTCCACGGTTCACGCCATCCGGCCGCGAAGGGCACGAACAGTTGCCGCGGCCCGAATCCGACGGTCGGGTCGGCGGCGAGGCTCAGCAGGTGCAACCCGAGGAACCCCCACGAGAGCGCAATGGCGAACCCATGCAGGGCGTGCGCCTGCGCTCGACCAGCCCCCCGCGGCCACCCGATCGCGAGCGCCAGCCCGAGCATGTAGGACACGAACAGCAGCCCATAGAGGGCGATGCCCGATGATCGGGCGAGGTACCACGTGAGCGGGCTTGGTGACCACCCGAACCTCCCAATCGCCACCAGCAGCGCCCCGATCGCCGATGCCGCGACGATCAACGCCGCACCATAGCCGCTCGCGGGTTCAGGCGCGATGGTCGCCAGCGGCGACCGCATCCAGCGGGATTTCCAACTCGACTGCATCGCGATCTCCTTCGTACATCATCCTGCGCTCGCCCGACCGGCTGACGCCGACGGCGAACGCCGCTCCAACTCCGGGGCCGTGGCTGGCCGGGTCCGCCCCCCGGCCCGACCCGACCATCAACGTCTTGGTCGCGATCTCCGCCTCCGCGCAGGTGGCGGCAAACACGGTCACGGCGGCGAGGCCGTCCGCCACCGGCCGCCCGGCCCGCGGGTCGATCAGGTGGTGGGAATCCACCCCCCATTTCCGCCTGAGCACGCCGGAGGTCGCCACCCCGCCCGCTCGTGCCGGCTCCACGATGGTGACCAGCGCGATGTCATGCTCGGGGTCAAGCGGGTTGCCGATGGCGACTCGCCACGGGCCGCCATCCGGGTCGCACCCCCATACGCGGAGATCGCCCCCCGCATCGACGAGGCCGCCCGGCCAACTCGCCAGCCGGTCCGCGACCAGATCGACGAACGCGCCTTTGGCAATGCCGCCCAGATCCACCCGCATCCCAGCCGGCAACCGGACGGTCCCTGCCGCACGGTCGATCTCCACCAACTCCCACGCATCGGGCCCGGCGACGAACCGGGACGCTCCCGCGATGTCACGCGCCGCCCCGCTGGAACCGCTCCGCACGAGGTCGAAATCCCGATCGTACCCCGCCGCCTCGAGCGCCGGGAGCATGGCCGGATCAAATGCGCCGCTCGTGGCGAGCACGCCGGTTTTCGCTCGCTCCAGCACATCCATGAAGGCGGCTGGCGCCGAAACCGCCGTCCCATTCGCCGCATTCAGCCGGCAGAGCAAGCTCGATGGCCGAAATCGGCTGAACAGGCTCTCCCACCATTCGGCGTGAATCCGGGCCTGCTCCCCTGCGTGATGCAACCGCTCGGGCGAAACCCCACTGCCAAGGATCGTGATGTCCACGCTCATCGCCCGAAACGTCACGGACGCCCCCTCCGACGGGCTTGCCCGTCGACTCGTCGGAGCGTTCATGAGGAATGCGTCCGAGCGCTGGCTCGCCGCTTCGGCTGCGGCTGCTCCACTGGCGCGGGCGCCGGCTCCGTCCACACCGGCTCCTCCCACGTCGGGGCAGGCTCGGTCCAGACTGGCTCCTGCGCGGCCTGCGCCGGGTCCTGCCATGCGTTGACCGGCTGCGGCTCCGTCCATGCCGGCTCGTCAACGATCGCGATCTCCGCCCCCGGTTGCTCGAGCCAGACCGGCGCTTGCGTTTCGCCGGCCACGCTCCCGAGTTCTGGCTGCCGGGGGTCGGTCTGCTGTGGCGCGACCGCCCCCTGCGAGTCCACCGGCTCCCCCGCGATGAGGTCTCGCGCCGTCTGCGGTTCGCTCCCCAGCGCCGTAACCCGGACCACGCCGGTCTTCCGCGACTGACTCCCTGCCGCACTCGACGCGGAGCCGGCGCCTCGCTGGATCGTGTTCCCGAGAATTCGCCAATCCCGAGCCTTGCGCGATGCCGTGGCAGGATCCTGCGCCGCTCCGATCGTCACGACCGGCGACAGCGGCAATTGCGGCGCGCTGACGGCTGTTGTCGTGACGAGCGATCGGGCGGCAGGCAGCGCGACGTTCGCCTGCACCGGAGGCTTCGCGGAGATGACCTGCGCAACTTCCGGGGCCATGACGGGGTCCGGCGCAGCTGCATCATGCCCTGGTGTTCCGGTCGCGGTGACGAGGGCAAAGGATGCGGCGAAGATCGCCAGCGACCCGGTGAACATGCCGCGCCGCAGCCGCGCCTCACGCTCGAAGCGGTCTCCCGGCCGCCGGTGGCCCTTCGCGCCGAGCGGATCGGTCAGGCGCCGCGCCAGCACCGCCTTGCGGGCAAGATCCTGCTGCTGTGAACTCCTAGTCATCGTCCCATTCCTCCTCGGCGGCGGTGTACTCGCCGGAGCTGGTGTTTCCGTGATCCCGCTCCCAACCACCGTCGTCATCACCATCGTGGTCGTCACGCTCGTCGTGCTCGTTGGCGTGGGTGTCAATGGCCCGTTTCTCGCCCCCTCGATAAGCGGCGCGATGTCTCGCATCCCGGCGCGTCGCCCGGCCGGACCGGCCATCATTCATTCCGCTCGCGGCACGACTCGCGTCCTCATGCGTGACCGCTGACGTCGCGCCGGCAACGTCCCCCGCCACGAGCGACGGAAGGTATCGCGCCAGGTCGCGGCGAACTGGCGCGGCATCCGCCGCGATGTCAGCCGCGTTTCCCCGAGACGCCTGCGACGCCCGGACCGACGCGGATTCGGCTCGCGGTGTTTCACTGGACGAAGCCCTCGCCTCGTCACCACTCGCAGGTGCGGGCGCCCCCACAGGATTGGCGACGAACGGCTCCCCGACCAGGTCATCCACAGCCACGGCCACGGCCGCGTCCGGTGCGGCTGCCGCCCCGGATTCAGTGCCCGTCGCTGGGGTGAGATAGCGATCGCGGCCGGCAACCACCCCTGCCGCCATCAGCAGCATGAAGAGCAGCGATGCCGCCAGCGTTCCTCGTTTGGACATGAGATAAAGCCTCCAGTGCATGGTCCCCGGTTCCTGAGACCATCATGGATGCCGCACATTTGCAGGCTCTTGGAGTTGGCTGGGAAAATGCTGGGAACCTCGGGGCTGCTCGGCGCGACAGCCCCCGCGTGAATCGACTACCCTCCCGACCTGCGATCCACGTGTTCGCCGTCAGAGGAGCCGCCACCATGTCCGTCTCCCTTCATCACATCGGCCTGCCTGATTTCGGCATTCCCGCCGAGCCACCTGCCATTCCCGCCGAGGAGTACGCCCGCCGCGCCGACGCCCTGTATGCCGATGCCGGCCAGGACTGGGTGGTCGTCTACGGCGACCGCGAGCACAACGCGAACCTGCTCCACCTCACCGGGTTCGATCCCCGTTTCGAGGAGGCCGCGCTCCTGCTTGGCCCCGGAGGCAGCCGGGCGCTGGTCGTGGGCATCGAGGGCGTCGGCCACTCGGTCGAGAGCCGGTTGCCGGTCGAGGTCGTTCTGGCCCAGTCCTTCGGATTGATGGGCCAGCCGCGCACCACCTCGGCCCGCCTCACCGACATCCTGCGGGCGTGCGGAATCGGTGCGGGGCACTCCGTCGGTCTGGTTGGCTGGAAGTACCGAGGCGACCTGGAAACGGACGCGCCCGAGCGTCCGGCATTCGTCGCCGCTGGCCTCGTTGATGACCTTCGCGCCATTTCGGGCGGCGATCCGATCGATGTCACCGGCCTGCTGATGCACCCGGTCTCCGGCCAGCGCGCCCGCGTCTCGGCGGACCAGATCGCCTTCGCCGAATGGGCCGCGACCCGCACCTCCGCCGCCATTTTCCGCGTCCTTCGCGGCGCGCGCCCCGGCATGACCGAGCGCGAGATCGTGGCGAACATGGGGTACGCCGGAGAACCGATGTCCACGCACGCGATCTTCGCCTCTGCCGGCCCCGGGGAACCCCTGAACGGGCTCCGCTCAGCCACCGGCCGGGTCGTCCACGAGGGGGACGCGGTGACGTTCGGCATGGGCTACTGGGGCGCCCTCTCCTGCCGCGCAGGTCTCCTCCGCGCCACTCCGGACGAAGCCTTTTTCGACGCGGTCGTCGCCCCCTACTTCCAGGCGCAGGCCACCTGGTACCGGACGGCGGGAATCGGAGTAGCCGGCGGCGTGGTTTTCGACGCGGTGCACGAGACCCTCGCAGCCGCCGGGGCGGCCTTCACTCCCGCGCTCAACCCCGGCCACCTGACGTCGTTCGACGAATGGACCAACACCCCCATCCGGTCGGGCAGCGAAGACCGCCTCGCCTCCGGGATGATCTTTCAGGTGGACATCATCCCTGCGCCGCTCCCCGCGGGATGGACCCTCAATTGCGAGGACACCGTCGCCATCGCCGACGCCGCGCTCCGAGAGGAACTCGCCGCGAAACACCCGGAGGTCTGGTCGCGGGTCGAGGCCCGGCGCGGCTTCATGGCCGATGCGCTCGGGATCGAACTCGCCCCGGATCTCCTGCCGCTCTCGCTGGCAAACGCCTACCTGCCGCCGTTCTGGCTCGACCCGACGCTGGTCTGCTCGCTGGCGTAGGCCCGCTGAGTTTCAGAAGTGACTCGGCCATCCCGGACATCGAGGGGACTCGCCTTGCGCCTGACTGTTCAACGGGACTCCTCGATTCCGGGATGACAACACGAGCGAGCCGCGAATCCGGCGCTTGTTCGCGCGCCGCCAGACGGACCACATCTGCACCCACAACCCGGGCCGGAACCCCGTCGACCGCCGCGTAGAACCCGCGCACCCCATTGCCGAGGAATCGCACCGCATCTGCCACGCTCGCGTCGGGCCGATCCGTTACCGGAACGTCGAGCAGCCAACGGGCAAACTCGACGCACGGATCGGCCACGATCACGTCACGCAGTCGAACCGGCCCGGACCGGGTATGCACGACCAGGCAACTCCCCAGATCGAACTCGCTCCACGTCCGGTTCGTTTCGATCAGCAGGTTTTCTCCCGCCTGCCCATCGTCCAGGCCACCGGGGAAACGGGCGCGCATCCCGTCGTAGTGGCTCGTGAACCCGACGCTGACGCCGTTGTCGCCCCGGTTCTTGCTCTCGGGATGGTTCCGGTGATGCACGTCCGGAATCAGCTCGCGGATCGGTCCGATCCCCGTCACGCCGCCCTCGTCGAGCGCCAATGCCGGCACGGAGCGGATGCCCGACGGGTCATGCGCGCCGAAGCTCGCCCCCGGAACCTTGAGGCTCCGCACCTGCACCCGCGCGAGAACGATGCGCCCGTTCTCCATGAATTGCTCCCTGCTTTCTCCAGATCCCTGCCGATGTCCAGACCTCATTTCCGATCCGCCGTCAGCGCAAAAGCGGGCAGTGGCCGCCGCCCCCCGAATCCGACCGCGGCCGTCAAGGCGTCGCCGAGGCTCGCCGCAACCGATTTCAAGTGCGGCGGCAAGGTCAACTCCTCCCCCCGCAAGGCGGCCAAGGTGTCCTCCAGGGCCAACGCGATCTCCCAATCGCCGTCCTGCAAGGCAACCGTGTCGAGGTCGGCGACCTCGGCCACTCGCCAGCCTGCCCGCTCGACGATCTCGATCATTCGCCCCCGCGACAGCGGCGTGCGGATGTTCGCCGCGCTGCTCGGGCGGGCCGGTTCCACCACCCCCTGCACCAACGCGGCAAGCAGATGAGGCAGCTGATCCATCGAATCCGGCGCGAGGTCCCACTCTGCAATCCGCAATCGCCGCGCCCACGGGCGTACCCGCTCCAGCGTGCGTTCGAGCGTGGTGGAGTCGGGGAAGTACCACGCCGAATGGATCAGCGCCGCCTCGTCGAACACATCGGCCGGGAACGGCTCTATCGCAAGCGGATCGGTCTCGAGATGGAACTCCATCCTCTCGCCGAGCCGCCCCTCCAGCAATCGCCCGATCGACGCGCCAAGCGTGACAGGAGCCCCGTACTCCGGCGGCGCGGGATCGAAGGACTCGACCCGGCCATCCGGCCCGACCGCCGCCGCAAGCGCCGCCGCGCCCTCGCCCTGCCCGCAGCCAATCTCCAGCACTCGCGCCCCCGGCGCGATGCCCCACCGCTCCACGATTGCCATTCGATGGGCGATCTGGACGACCAGGCCGGCGGGATCGAGGTCCCACGCCGCCATCTCAGCGGCGAGGGCTTCCGGTCGCCAACCGCCCGTGTTGGTCACGCCGGCAGCATCTCCTGCACCACCTCGGTCAGCACCCGCGCCGTTGCCGCGATGGACGGAACCAGCACCCACTCATTCGGCTGGTGATAGTTGTCGCCTTTCGGTCCGATCATCGCCGTCGGGATGCCTGCCTCGGTGGAAAAGAGGTTCATGTCCCCGAATCCGGTGTATGCCCAGTTGGGATCGTGTCCCGCTTCGGCCCGGTAGGCCCGCGCCACCGACCGGGCCAGTGGATGCTCCAGGTCCGTCTCCCACGACGGGTAGTACGGCGGGTCCACGGTGAAGTCGAACGTCGCCGGCGAACCAAGCGATTCCGCCAGCCCGCGCAACTCGGCAACCACCGATTCCCGCGTCTCCCCCGGCACGATCATCCGGTTCACCTGCACCGTGGAGAGTTCCGGAATCGTCATCACGTACTGCGCGCTCCCGGCGTGCATGGAGAGAACAGTCCGGCTCCCGGCCATGCGTGGATGGCTTGCGAGCGGCAGATCGTGCAGCCGGGCGACGAACCTCGACGCCTCCTCGGCAGCGTTCACCCCGAGGTGCGGCCAGACGGCATGCGACGCCCTGCCAGTCACATCGACCCGCACCAGCACCTTGCCGATCGATCCGAGACACGGCCAATCCCAGCAGGCCTCGGTCACGATGCAGTAGTCGGCGGCAAGCCCGCCCTCGATCAACGCCCGCGCCCCGATCGAGTAGGCCTCCTCATCCACCACGCTCGCGAAGATCACCGTGCCCCGCCACCGATCGCGATGACGGTCCAGTTCGCGGGTCGCCAGCATCGCGGCGGCCACCCCGGACTTCATGTCGCAGGCCCCCAGCCCATAGAGCCGGTCGCCGATACGCGTGGGCGTCCACGGATCGGTCTCCCAGCCCTCGACCGCCAGCACGGTATCGGTATGGCCGTTCAGGAGCATCACCGGACCGGGACCGTTCCCGATCCGGGCGATCACATTTGGCCGGTCGCCCTCCGTCGCCTGGAACGTGGCGGGAAGGCCCTGATCTTCGAGCCATTTCGCCACGACCCGCTGGACCGGCCCTTCCTCGCCGGGGTAACTGCGCACCGCCACGAGCGAGGCCGTCAGCGCGGCGGCCTCCTCGTCTTCGAACCGGAATTGCGCCTGCATTGAATCCTCCGGGGCCTGCCAAACGGACGAAATGCGCCATCTTCGCCCATCGGGAAGCCCGCCGCCGGAACCATGGAGCTCAGGAAGGCGACCCGCCCAATTGCTCGACCAGTTGCCGTTCGAGGCCGTCGAAATCGATCACCTGAACCAGCGCCGCGCCGAGGTTCTCCCGCAGCAACGCCCCTCCATCACGTTCCGCAAGCAGCGCCAGATGTGCGGCGACTGCCTCGGGATCGGCCATTCCCCTTGCCTCGAGATGGGTCGCCAGCGCACGCAGACGAAGTTGCGCCACCGTCAATTG
>CAIPGK010000627.1 GCA_903864575.1 uncultured Chloroflexota bacterium | reverse complement strand
GCCAAGACGGTGCTGGAAAGTCGCTCGAACCTTGGGCCCCGGTCAGGATGCGATCCGACCGGGGCCGTGAGCATTTGGATGCGAGCGCGTGATGTGCACGCTGAGCGATTAGCGCGTCGCCATGGCCCGCTCGCTGGCAGATGCGTGGGCGGCTCGTTCGAGGTCGTCAGGAAGCGGCGGCAGATCCACCGGGCCATGACGACGCTCCAGCGCTTGCGCGATCAGCCAGTCGGCAAAGACGGGGTTCTTCGGAAGAAGCGAGCCGTGGAGGTAGCAGCCAGCGACCTTGCCTTGCAGCGCGCCCTCCGTGCCGTCCTTCCCGTTGTTTCCGCGGCCAACGCGGATCTTGCCGAGCGGTTGCACGCCGGGACCGAGACGGGTCAGTCCGCTGTGGTTCTCGAAACCGACCAATGCGCCGAATGGGGAGTCGATGACGACATTGCCGATAAAGCGCTCCGGGCCCGCTTCCGTGTCGAGATCGAGCAGTCCGATTCCGGGCAGCGGTTCGGCAGCATGCGGGCGGTACTCGTGACCGATCAACTGGTAGCCGCCGCAAATGGCGAGCAACGCCGCGCCGCCCTCGACCGCGCGCCGAATCGCCGCCCCGGACGGCCCTTGCAAGTCTCGTGCGACCGTTACCTGCTCTCCGTCCTGTCCGCCACCGAAAAAAAAGAGGTCGACATCCTCGGGCACGGAATCACCAACGCCGATGCCCACCGTGCGCGCGTCGATGCCGCGCCACTGCGCTCGCCGTTCGAGTGCGAGCACGTTGCCGCGGTCCCCGTAGATGTTCATTTTCGTGGGATAGAGCCAACCGATCGTGAGCGTGCGTGATCCCGTCATATCCGGACTCCGTGGAAGGTGACTGCTTGACGCTATTGTTTCCAGAACTGATCGACCGCTCCGCGCGCTGCCAGCACCTCGCGCAGGCCGAGCATGGCGGTGTAGGTTGGAAGTATGTAGCCAGCGCCGCCGGCGGGAATCGAGGCGACAAACGCGTCAAGCCCTCGCGCCAGGTCAGAGTCGAGGGGAGCGATGCGGTCGGTTGGAACACCTGCGTACTTGAGCCGGTTCGCCATGTCCGCCCCGCGAAGGCCGGTCGTCGAGAGGAGCGCATCGCCGTCGGCCAGGATTTCGAAATCGACATCCCACAGCCAGGAGACGTCCCGCCCATCGGCGAACAGGTCGTTGATCGCGATCAGGGTCGGGACGCGCAGGCCATCGGTGGCGGAGGTGAGCATCCGCAGGGTTTCATTGAAGCCGACCGGGTTCTTGACCAGGGCCATCGTCAGCGTCCGGTTCTCGATCGAGACGCGCTCGATCCGCCCGAACGCCGACGTGAACGCGCTCAGCGATGATGCAATGACCCCCTCGTCAACGCCAAAGGCGAGCGCCGCGGTTGCCGCGGAGATGGCGTTGTAGACGTTGTACAGCCCGGGGACGCCCACCGACAGCGGCAGGTCCCGTCGGGGTCCCGACGATCCGCCGATACGGAGCGTCACGGAGAGGGCATCGACGCCATTGAGGTGTATGGCGGTTCCTGCGACGTCGAGGGGCGGCCGCTTGTTGCCGCATATCGGGCAACGCCACGCTCCGAGATGGGCGCTGTAGAGCGCGTCGTACATGAGATCTGCCCCACAGCTACGGCAGACGGTTGCATCGACTGCGTGGGGGAGGTGGTCAAGTTGATAGCGTGGATTGACGTCTTCGATCCCGAAGAGCACGCGCCGGGCCTGTATGCCCTCGGTGATCGCGGCCAGGGTCGGGTCATCGCCATTTGCGACGACGATGGCCTCTGGACCGAGCCGGAGCAGGGCTGGCCGCCACTTGTTGGCGATGGCGGCAAGTTCCCCGTAGCGGTCCAGTTGATCGCGAAAGAGGTTGTTCAGCACGAGCACCTTCGGCTCGACCTGGCGGAGGATGTCCGGCAAGGCGGCCTCGTCGCTCTCGATCACCCCGCAGTCGGCGCGCGGGTCGCCAAGAATCGTGGACCGGTTGGCGAAGGCGCTGGCGACTCCGCGGACCAGGTTGGAACCGGAGCGGTTGTGGGCGACCGTTCGCCCGCTCGCCTCGAGTATGTCCGCGATCATCCGGG
>CAIPGK010000626.1 GCA_903864575.1 uncultured Chloroflexota bacterium | reverse complement strand
GCCGAGACCGGGACCGGGAGGCGGGGCGATGGTCCCGTCGGCGATGTCTGGCAACGCGGTCACGAGTTCGGTGTACCAGCCGGTGAAGAATGCCCGCACCGTCTCCTGGATGAGCGCATTCGGCAGGTTGATCGAGAGGTGGGTCGAAGCGGTCAGCACCACCGGCCCAGTGCAATCGTGCGGCGCGACCGGCAACTGGTGGGCCTCCGCCATCGTCGCGATCTTCTTTGCTTCCGAGAGGCCGCCGCACCAGGAGAGATCGAGCATCGCGATGCCTGCGGCACCTGCCTGAAACGCCTCGCGAAATGACCAGCGGGTCGCAAGTGTTTCGCTGATCGTCACCGGCACGCGGGTCTCTGAGGCGAACCGCGCGAGGGCGTCGAGGTTGTCGCCCTTCAACGGGTCCTCGAACCAGTAGCAGTCGAACGGCTCGAGGGCCTTCGCGATGCGGCGCGCGGCGGGAAGATTCCATAGCGAGTGGAACTCGACCATGATCTCCATCCGATTCCCGACCGCGCGGCGGATCTTGCGGAACGGCTCCAGCGCCTCGTCCAGATCGGCGGCGGAGATGTCGTTGCCGCCGGTCGCCTCGGCGTAGGGATCGAACGGCCAGATTTTCATCCCGGTCACGTTCTGCGCGAGGAGGCTCTCGGCCAGTTCATCGGCCCGGTGGAGAAAGGCGTCGAGGTCCTCGTACGGCCCCTCGGCCTGCTGGCCGAGTCCCCAGTTCTCCACCTGCTGCACGGGCCGGGCACGCACATACCGGTAGCCGGCGCAGGTGTTGTAGATCCTGATCCGGTCGCGGGTCGCGCCGCCAAGTAATTGGTAGACGGGCTGATTCGTCACCTTGCCGAACAGGTCCCAGAGCGCGATGTCGAACGCCGAGTTTCCACGCATCTCCACGCCACTGGATCGATAGCCCACGTACCCGTACAACGCGCGGGCGTGGCGGTCGATCCGCAGCGGGTCCTGCCCGAGCATCATCGGGGCAAGGGATTCGTGAATGTAGGCCTCCACCGCCGCGGCGCCGAAGAAGGTTTCGCCGAGTCCGGTGACGCCCTCCTCCGTTTCCACGACAAGCCAGAGCAGATTCGGGAACTCCCCAAGCCGCAATGTCCGGATTGCGTCGATCTGCATTCCTCATCCTTTCCTGCCATGAAACCTGGGTATGTGTGCGCGTCTCGCTACATGCCACATCTTGCCGCTGGACGTATCATGCCGGATAGGCTGGCGAAGGAGCGGCCAGCATCACGAAGAGGTGGGAGCATGATTCCCGGGAAGTTCGAATACCACGTCCCAGCGGACGTGGGCCAGGCAGCAGCGCTGCTGCGTCACTATGACGGAGAAGCCAAGATCCTCGCCGGGGGACAGAGTCTGATCCCGATGATGCGGTTTCGGCTGGCGCAGCCGGAACACCTCATTGACCTGAGCAAGGTTCCTGGCCTGTCCTATATCGAGGAGCGCGACGGACACCTCGCCATTGGCGCTCTGACGACCGAGTCGGAGCTCGAACACAACGCGACCATTCGTGACAGGTATCCCATTCTCAAGGATGCCACCGACGTCATCGCCGATCCGCTCGTCCGCAACCTCGCGACGGTCGGCGGCAACATCGCCCATGCCGATCCGGCGAACGATCACCCAGCGGTGCTGCTCGCCCTGCGCGCGGACGTCGTCGCCACCGGCGTGGACGGCCACCGGGTGATCCCGATCGACGAGTTCTTCCTCGATACGTTCGTCACCGGCCTCGAGCCCGATGAAATCCTGACCGAGATTCGCATTCCGACGGCAAAGTCCGGAACCGGCAGCGCGTATCTCAAACTGGAGCGCAAGGTCGGCGACTATGCGATCGGCGCGGTGGCCGTGTCGATGGTCGTCCGCGATGGCGTGATCGCCGAGGCCGGGGTGGCGATGACCAACGTCTCCCCCTATCCGGTCCGCGCCGTCCAGACCGAAGCCGCGCTCGTCGGCAGGCCCGCCACCGCGGCGACCTTCGCGGCAGCGGCCGAAACTGCTTCGCAGGAATGCGAACCCTCCGGCGACAACCGCGGCCCCGAGGAGTACAAGCGGGCCGTCATCCGAACGCTGGCCGAACGCGCATTCAGCCTCGCCGCCGAGCGCGCCAACTGACGCATCCGCCGGACCATGACGTCCGGTCGTCCGAAACCGAGGAGGGCACGATACCGTGTCGAAGGTACCCGTCTCGATGACCATCAACGGCGAGACCTACTCCGGGGACGTGGAGCCCAGGATGTTGCTCGTCCATTTCATCCGGGAGGTCGCCGGGCTGACCGGCACCCATATCGGCTGCGACACCACCTCGTGTGGCGCCTGCACGATCCAGCTCGACGGCATGCCCATCAAGTCCTGCACGATGTTCGCGGTGCAGGCCAACGGTCACAGCCTCAAGACCGTCGAAGGGCTGGCCACCGGCGCGGAAATGCACCCGATTCAGGAAGGTTTTATGGTCAACCACGGCCTGCAGTGCGGCTACTGCACGCCGGGCATGATGATGACCAGCCTCGCGCTGTTGGCGGAGAACCCGAACCCGAGCGAACTTGAGATCCGCACCGCCATCTCCGGCAACCTCTGCCGCTGCACGGGCTACGTGAACATCGTGAGGTCGATCCAATACGCCGCCGACAAGATGCGCGAGCCGGAGCTCGCCGCCGCCGGGCAGGGAGACTGACCAATGGCCATCGAATCCCCGAAGATCATGGGATACGGCACCAGCCCGAAGCGCAAGGAGGACCCCCGATTCCTCCACGGCAAGGGCACCTATGTCGATGACATCAAGTTGCCGGGCATGCTCCACATGGACATCGTCCGCAGTCCGTATGCCCACGCGAAGATCACCAACATCAACATCGAGCCTGCCCTCGAGACGCCGGGCGTCCTCGCCGTCATCACCGGCAAGGACCTCGACGCGGCAGGCCTCGCCTGGATGCCGACCCTGATGTCCGACACCCAGATGGTGCTGCCGGTCGAGAAGGTCGTCTACCAGTCGCAGGAAGTTGCGGCCGTCATCGCCACCGACCGCTACACCGCGGCGGACGGCGTGATGGCCGTCGAAGTCGATTACGAGCCGCTTCCGGCGGTGGTCGATCCCTTCAAGGCGCTCGAGAAGGACTCCCCGCTCGTCCGCCCGGACAAGGGCAAGGACACCAACCATATCTGGCACTGGGAGGCGGGCGACAAGGACGCGACCGACAAGGTCTTCGCTGACGCCGACATCGTGGTCGAGGAGGACCTCTACATCCCCCGCATCCACGTCGCCAGCATCGAGACCTGCGGCTGCGTGGCCAGCTATGACGCGGTCAATGGCAAGCTGACGATCTGGATGACCACCCAGGCGCCGCACGCAATCCGCACCGTCTTCTCGCTGGTTTCCGGCATCCCGGAACACAAGATCCGGGTCATCTCCCCGGACATCGGCGGCGGCTTCGGTGGCAAGGTTCCCGTCTATCCGGGCTACGTGATCGCCGTCGTGGCCTCGCTCAAGACCGGCCGCCCGGTGAAGTGGATCGAGGACCGCAGCGAAAACCTGCAGGCGGACTCCTTCGCCCGTGACTATCACATCACGGCCCAGTTGGCCGCCGACAAGGATGGCCGCATCCGCGGCATGAAGGTGAAGACCCTCGCCGATCACGGCGCGGCCGACGCCGCCGCCAACCCGTCGAAGTTCCCGGCCGGTCTCTTCTCGATCTGCACTGGCTCCTACGACCTCGAAGCCGCGCACGTCGAGGTGGACGCCGTCTACACCACCAAGCCGCCGGGAGGCGTCGCCTACCGCTGCTCATTCCGCGTGACCGAGGCCGTCCATACCATCGAGCGGATGGTGGACCGGCTGGCGGTGGAACTCGACCGCGACCCGGCCGATCTCCGCTACCAGAACTTCATCCCGAAGGAAAACTTCCCGTACAAATCCCCGACCGGCTGGGAGTATGACTCCGGCGACTACAAGCAGGCGCTGGATGTCGCGCTCGAGCGCATCGGCTACGAGGACCTCCGCAAGGAGCAGGCGGAGAAGCGGGCGCGCGGCGAGTTGATGGGCATCGGCATCTCGACCTTCACCGAGATCGTCGGCGCTGGCCCCTCCAACACCTTCGACATTCTCGGCATCAAGATGTTCGACAGCGCCGAAATCCGCATCCACCCGACCGGATCGGCCATCGTCCGCATCGGCGTGCAGACGCAGGGTCAGGGCCACGAAACGACCTTCGCCCAGATCGTCGCCGAGGAGCTCGGTCTCCCGGTCGACAACATCACCGTCGAGCATGGCGACACCGACACCGCGCCCTACGGTCTCGGCACCTACGCCTCCCGCTCCACGCCAACCGCCGGAGCAGCCACCGCGGTCGCCGCCCGGAAGATCCGGGAGAAGGCGAAGCACATCGCGGCGCACCTGCTCGAGTGCAATCCCGACGATCTCGAATGGAAGGATTACAAGTTCTCGGTCAAGGGCGTGCCTGACCGCTCAAAGACGATGCAGGAAATCGCCTTCGCCGCCTACACCAACCATCCGCAGGGCATGGAAGCCGGTCTCGAAGCCGTCAACTACTATGACCCGCCGAATCTCACCTTCCCCTTCGGCGCGTACGTGTGCGTGGTCGACATCGATCCCGGCACCGGCGTGGTGAAGATTCGCCGCTTCGTCGCCATCGATGACTGCGGTACGGTGATCAATCCGATGATTGTCGAGGGCCAGATCCACGGCGGATTGACGATGGGCATGGCGCCGTCGCTCTTCGAGGAAATTCCCTACGACGAGAACGGCAACAACATGGCGGGTACCTTCATGGATTACCTGCTGCCCACGTCGCTCGAAACGCCGAACTGGGAAACGGGCAACACCGTCACCCCGTCGCCGCACCACCCCTTCGGAGCCAAGGGTGTCGGCGAGTCTCCGACCGTCGGAGCGCCGCCCGCGATCGTGAATGCGGTGGTCGACGCGCTCTCACACCTTGGGGTAAAGCACGTCGACATCCCGATGACCCCGTGGAAGATCCACAAGCTCATTACCGACGCTCAGGCCACCACCGCGTAGCAGGTCGATCCGCCAACCTGGTCTGCCACCCGTCTCCCGCGCGCGCGGGAGACGGGTAGGTGGCCGGTCGCCACCCGGAGCATGCCGTGAACGCTCTCGATCTCGCATCCACGCTGACCGCGGCAGGCAGCCCGTTCGTCCTCGCCACCGTCGTCCGCTGCGACAAGCCGACCTCCGCCAAGCCGGGCCAGAAGGCCGTCGTCCTGCCCGATGGCACGATGCACGGCTGGGTCGGCGGCAGCTGCGCCCAGCCGCTCGTCACCCGCGAAGCGCTGCTCGCCCTCGCGGATGGCGAACCCCGGCTGATGCGCCTGCATCCGACTGCCGGCGACGGCGCTTCCTTGCCCGGTCTCGTGGAGCACCGCATGACCTGTCACAGCGGCGGCACGCTCGAGATTTTCATCGAGCCGATGCTGCCCAAGCCCGCGCTGTGCATCGTCGGGGACTCCCCGGTCGCTTCCGTGCTGGCCAACCTCGGCCCGATCGTCGGCTACCAGGTGACCCACATTGACGCGGCCTTCGACGGCATCGCCGAACGCATGGGAGCGGCGCTTGCAGGAGAGGCCGGGCGACGCTCCTCGGTGATCGTCGCCACAATGGGTGAGACTGACGAGGAAGCGCTCGCCGCGGCGCTCCGCAGTGATGCCCCGTATGTGGCGCTGGTTGCCAGCCCGCGCCGCGCCGGAAAGGTCAGGGACTACCTCTCCGCGGAGGGCCTCTCCTGCTGCCAGATCGGCAAGCTTCACGCGCCCGCGGGGCTCGATCTCGGCGCGCAATCGGCCGAGGACATCGCGCTCTCGATCATGGCGCAAATCGTCCAGGAACGGGCGAAGGCCGCCGCGCCCGCGCGCATCCCGACCATGGCGTCCGTGCCGGAGCCGGTCCCGGTGGCCGCGGCCGCGAGGCCACGATCGCGTGCAGGCGGCGCGCTCCCGGTCATCCAACCGGTTTCCGAATCAACGTCTTCCCTCGCCCGGGACGAGGCGATCGATCCCGTTTGCGAGATGCGCGTGCCGATCGCAGGCGCTCGCGTGACCGCCGAACACGACGGCGCCACCTACTACTTCTGCTGTCCCGGCTGCAGGCGCCAGTTCCTGCAATCACCGGCAACGTTTGCAAGCAGGTCCGCGTAGCCACGGGGCACATCGCGGCATCCCGAAGGAGTCACGTCATGCAGTTTTCCGGCACGCACCGCATCGAGGCCACGCCACAGGAGGTGTGGAGCTTCGTGACCGATCCGAAGGGCGTCTCCTCCTGCGTGCCCGATGTCCAGTCCATCGAGACGATCTCGCCCGAACAGTTCAAGGCCGTCGTGAAGGCCGGACTCGGGCCGGTTCGCGGCAAGTTCAACTTCGACATCCACTGGAAGGAACTCACCGAGCCGAGCCTCGCCCGGATGAGCGCGCAGGGCAAGACGCCGGGCAGCGCGGTGACGATGGATACCGTGATGACCCTCACCCCGCTCGACGGCGGGGCGGCCACCGAGCTCTCGTGGACCGCCGATGTCGTGGTCCACGGCATGATCGCCAGCGTCGGCGCAAGACTGATGAACGGGTTCGTCGAAAAGCAGACCGAGCAGTTCTTCGGCTGTCTCTCCGGCAAGGTCAAGGCCGTCTGACCGGAGTGCGCCAGTCGCCGGAGCCGTTGCCTGCCTGGTCGTCGCTCGCCCGTGCCCACGCTGTGATCCCGATCGCTCCCTGTAACCGCCGGGGGTTGTTTGTAACGCGCCTACCTGCGGGTTTACGCCAGCGAACAACATCAGGTCAGACGTAGCCGGATGGCCCGGCGTGTCGGGTCGTGCTTTCGCAAGAACGGAGGACGACTGAATGGACGATCGGGCGGTGGGACGCTTGTTTCGCTGGCTGGGAGCGAGCACAAACCGGCGTACTGGCCTCGGCGGCATTGCTGCGGGGCTGCTCGGTTTCGGCCTGAATGAGGCCGGTTCCGGCGCGCAGGCAGCCAGGCTCGCAAGGCATCCAGGACGGTGATGTTCAGCGGCGCCGAGACCTTCAACGCCTCTCCGCAGGAAGTCCGGAACTTCATGACCGACGCGGATTCCGGCGCGTCCTGTTCGGCGGTCGTCCAGCGTGTGACCTCGCAATCCGACAAGCGTTTGCAGTAAAGGTCAAGTTCCGGCGCGGGGCGTTCAACCCCAGCGGTACGGTCGAGGGAATCTGGAGCAACATGGTCGCTCGGAAGAGTGGCAAGTTGTCCGGCACTGGCAAGGCGAGCGCAGGCGGCTGGCTCGAACACAACCTCGAATTCACGATGAAGCCGGTCCAGGGCGGATCGGCGACCACAACCGAGTTCATGGCGGACGTGGTTTTCTACGGGATGCTCGCCAGGGTCTCCCAGAAGCGCCTGAACAAGTACGTCGAATCCACAGGAAACAAATTCATCCAGTGCGTTCGCGACAGGAACGGCTGGTAACCGCCAGATTGCCATGTCGAATTCGGGCCGTCGCGATGAACGCGACGGCCCGATCCATTTCCGTTCTCCGGCCGGGTTGAATCGCCTACCGATAGCCGCTCAGCTTCTTCGCACCGTCGAGCGTGAACTCCGAACCGCGGACGAAGGCCATCAATTCGCCCTCCTTGTTCCGGACGGACGCCACCTTCTCCGGCAACCCGGCGAGAATCTCCCTCGGCACCACGACGATGCCGTTGGCGTCGCCATGCAGCAGATCGCCGGTGCGGATCGTCTCGCCGTCGAGGTCGATGTCGATCCCGACGTCCTCGACCCAGAAATTCGCGTGGGACACGCAAACCCCGCTCGCGAAGTAGGGCATCCCGATCGCGCGGACCTCATGCAGGTCGCGCACGGTGCCGTCGGTGACGTACCCGACCGCGCCGAGGCGCTTCGCCATCGTCGCCATCACCTCGCCGCAGAAGGCGACCCGGTTCGGGCGGCCGCTGACATCCTTCACCACGAGAATGGACGGCGCTGGCATCTGGGAGAGCGCATCGAACATCTTCCAGAAGCCGTCCTTCGACTTCACCGCGCCATGCTCGTCGTTCATCGTCACGGTCAGGGCGTAGCCGACCATCGGCGGCATCTCGGGGAAGAGCGACTTCACCTCGCCGCCGATGAATCCGTCGCAGCGGTCCCGAATCTTGAACAATTCGATGGCATTGGCGATGGTCGGGCTGTCGACGCTTCGGAGATAGTCGAGATCGGCATCGCTCACGGTCTGGATCGACGGCATCGGGCTGACTCCTGTTCGCTGGCTGGTCGTGCGGTCTGTCCGGCATTGTCGCCCACCCGCCGCAGTCCCGCAGCCATCCACGCAATCGGAAGGCATGGCCTACCATTCCACCAGGCAACACCTCCGCCCGCACGCGTGGGAGCGACTGGCATGGACCGCAACATCATCCGCATCCGGGAACAGCGTCTGATGATCCTCGCCGCAATGTGCGCGGCGCTGACCGTGGTGGTTTTCCTGGTCGCTGTGGACACCATCGCCGGCCAGCGCGCGGGCAACGCCGCCATCGCCGGGGGCCTCGCGAG
>CAIPGK010000625.1 GCA_903864575.1 uncultured Chloroflexota bacterium | reverse complement strand
CGCCGATGAATGCGCCGATGATCCCGACGATGATGTTGGTGAGGCAACCGGTGCGATCCTTCGTTCCGGCAAGCGAGCCGGCCACCCAGCCCGCGAGCGCCCCGAATACGACCCAGGAAACGATTCCGCCGAAGTTCGTTACCACGTCGGTCATGCTTCTTCCTCCCTGTCCCGGCGCAACTGCGCGCCGCCGTTGAGTGTAGCCGAGCGAGCAACTCGGGGCGTTTCGGCGATTCATTGATAACATTACGTAAGTGACTTGACAACCGTGAGTAGCTCACGGTATCAATGCGGAGCACGTGAATCGCAGCCGCAAGGGTGGCTGGGGACGAACGAGGAAAGGACCGAACGCCATGATCAGTTCCGGAACCTGGGCGATCGACGCGAGCCACAGCAGCGTCGAGTTCAGCGTCAAGCACATGATGATTTCAACCGTGAAGGGCCGCTTCAGCGGGGTCAGCGGCACGGTGATCGTGCCCGAGCGCGGCGTCGATCACGCCAGCGTTGAGGTGGCGATCGACGCCAGCACGGTGGACACCCGGGATGAGAAGCGCGACGAACACCTGCGGTCCAATGACTTCTTCGGCGCCGGCGATCACCCGCAGATCGTTTTCCGCTCCACCTCGGTCAGCGCAAAGGGCGAGGACGTCAAGGTCGCGGGCGATCTTACCATCCGCGGCGTGACCCTCCCGGTGGTGCTGGATGCGGAGTTCGGCGGCGAAGGCGTCAACCCGTGGGGCATGACGGTCGCCGGGTTCAACGCGCGGGCGAAGATCAACCGCGAGGACTTCGGAGTGACCTGGAACGCGGCCCTCGAGACGGGCGGTGTCATCGTCAGCAACGAGGTCAAGATCAATCTCGACATCGAACTGATCAAGCAGGGCTAGTCTCTCGTCGATGACCGGCCGGCGTGGGCCCAGCTGAGCCCGCGCCGGTGCGAGGAACTTCCGCCATGAGCATCTCAAGCGCCGATCCCCACGCAGGAGCGATCATCCACACCGCCGGGTCGCCGCTCGGGACGGCCGGAGCCGCGCTGATCATGGTGCACGGCCGGGGCGCGAGCGCCGAGGACATTCTCGACCTCGCGCGCCCGTTACCGGAGCGGGGAGTCGCCTATCTCGCGCCGCAGGCGGCGGGACACACCTGGTATCCCCATCGATTCATCGAGCCGATCGAGCGTAACGAGCCGCACCTCTCCTCCGCGCTGGCCATGATCACCGCCATCGTCGGCATGGTTCACGATGCGGGGATCCCCGGTGAGCGCATCGCACTGCTCGGGTTTTCGCAGGGCGCTTGTCTCGTCTCCGAATGGGCGGTGCGTAACCCCGCCCGGTATGGCGGCGTCATCGCGCTCAGTGGCGGGCTGATCGGGCCTTGGGGAACGGTCTGGCCGGACCGGGGGTCGCTCGACGGGACGCCGGTCTTTCTTGGGTGCAGCGATGTTGACAGTCATATCCCGGCGGAGCGCGTCGTCGAGTCCGCTACCCGTTTCCGCGAGCTTGGCGGGGTGGTCGACCTGCGGCTCTACCCCGGGCTGGGCCACACGATCAACCGTGACGAACTCTCGGCAATCCGCGCAATTGTCGATGCGATGACCGGCGCCGGCGCATCGCCATCCGGACACTGATCCATCATCGCGGCAGGGAGGTCAACATGCCGCCGTTCATCACCCGAGGATTTCATCACGTTACCCTCGTTGGCCGAGACGCAAACCGGACGCTTCGGTTCTACCGCGATCTGCTCGGGCTCCCGCTCGTCAAGCAGACGGTGAACTTCGACCTGCCGGGCACGTACCACCTCTATTTCGGCCAGGATGGCGGTGCGCCGGGCACGATCGTGACCGTCTTCGAATGGCCCAACGCCCAGCGCGGCACCTTCGGAATCGGCGGCGTTCATCACCATGCCTTTGCCGTCGCGGATCAGCAGCAGCAACTTCGCTGGAAGCGCTGGCTGACCGACCGCGGCGTGGCGGTTTCCGGGCCCTATGACCGCGGCTGGTTCACCAGCATCTACCTGAAGGACCCTGATGGCCAGGTGTTGGAGATTGCCACGGAGGGACCGGGGTTCGACCTCGATGAGCCAATCGATCGGCTCGGTCAGGAGTTGATGATGCCTTCCCCGGGCCGGCTCATCGGCAACCGGGACGAGGCCGAGATCCGCGCGATGACCTGGCCCGAGACGGTTCCATGCATCGACGAGGCCATGCGCCTGCGCGGTCTTCATCATGTCACCGGGTTCACCGATGACCTTTCCGCCGCCGGGGAGTTCTACGAGCGGGCGCTCGGACTTCGCCTGGTGAAACGGTCCGTGAACCAGGACGACCCGGCGACCCTCCACTACTTCTGGGCCAATTACGATGGAACGCGGGTGCTTCCTGCCAGCGACATGACCCTGTTCGGTTGGCCGAAGAGCGCGCGAGTGGCCCGCGAGGGGGTTGGGCAAACGCATCACATCGCCTTCCGTGCCTCGGACGACGAGCAACTTGCCGCGTGGCGCGAGCATTTGCTCGACGAGGGATTCGACGTCAGCGACATCCGGGACCGCAACTACTTCAAGTCCATCTACTTTTCATCTCCGGATGGGCTGCTTCACGAGATCGCGACCGACCCGCCGGGGTTTGCGGCGGACGAGACGCCCGATCGACTCGGCACGGACCTCAAGCTTCCGCCCTGGCTGGAATCGCGCCGCCCGGAACTCGTGACCGGTCTCCGTCCACTCGATCTCGTCGTCTGACCGCTCGAGGATTGCCTCCCATGACCGACCAAATGCGCCATTTCGACCCCGCCGACGCGCCGGCCGGGATACAGCATCTGCTGAACGGGATCGTCGCGCCACGCCCGATCGCCTGGGTTTCCACCTGGGGGCCGGACGGGACAGCGAACGTCGCGCCCCACTCGTACACCACGGTGTTCAACGTTTCCCCGCCCGTGATCGGGTTTGTCAGCAGCGGGCGCAAGGACACGCTGAACAACGTCGAGGCGACCGGAGCATTCGGCTGCGCGTTCACCAACGGAGCCCTCGCCGACGCCATGAATCTCACGTCCGCGGATTTTCCGCCGCACGTGAGCGAGTTCGACTGGGCAGGATTGACCGTGTTGCCGGGCGAGGTCGCGAACGCTCCGCTCGTGGCGGATGCGCCAGCCTCGTTCGAGTGCCGGGTGATCGACATTCATCCGGTACCGGGCACCGCGAGCGTGCTGGTGCTCGGGGAAGTCGTGCGCGTTCACACCGCGGAGCGCATCTGGGATGGCGACCGGATCGACATGACCGCGTACGACCCCATCGGGCGAACCACCGGGAGCGGATACACCCGAATCGGCGAACAGTTCCACATGAAGCGGCCAACATGGCAGGAGCTGCAGGAGGCGGGAGCGCAACCGGCGCGGCGCGCCGACCGGCCCGCGGGAGAACGATCATGACATCGGAACAACCCGTGCACCCGGAGGCCCGGATCGGGCACGTTCACCTCAAGGTGAGCGATCTCGACCGCTCGATCGCCTTCTACCGTGACGCGCTCGGGTTCGAGGTGCAGCAGAAGTATGGGACGCAGGCGGCGTTCCTCTCCGCGGGCGGCTATCACCATCACATCGGATTGAACACGTGGGAGTCTCGCGGGGGAAAGGCCGCGCCCTTCGGATCGCCGGGTCTGTACCACGTGGCGTTTCTCTATCCGAACCGGCTGGAACTGGCGCGAGCGCTTCGCCGCGCGCTCCGTCACGGCGTCGAGTTGCATGGCGCCAGCGATCACGGCGTGAGCGAAGCGATCTACTTCGCCGATCCGGACGGCAACGGCATCGAGATCTACCGCGACCGTGACCGGTCAGCGTGGCCCCGTGACTCAAATGGCACGTTGCAGATGGTGACGGATGCGCTCGATCTCGACGCCTTGCTTTCGGAACTCGAGGTCGAGGAGGGCATCACTCGCGCTGGCGCCTGAACCAGGCGAGGGAATGAGCAGGGGCGGGACCGCACTGGTCCCGCCCCTGCCTCGTTTGTCCCGCGACTGAATCTGCGCTACTTCTGTCCGTGGTGCTCCGGGGCCGGGTCACCCTTTTCGTAATCGACGGCCCAGGAGATGTGCTCCTCGGCCTTGGCGTCGATGGCGTCGCGCACGTCTGCGTCGAACGCTCCGGCAGCGACGAAGGCGTCGAGCCCGTCATCGACAATGCCGTTCAGGAAGTCGACCAACTCGCCTTCGGTATGACCGTTGGCGGCGGCCATCGCGGAAAGGCTCTGTCCGGCGTTGTAGGCGTCCTTCATCTCGGCAGGCGTGAGACCAACGAAGGCGAGCACCTTGGCGCCGCTCTTCATCATGCCGTCGCGCATCGCGCAGCCGAGGCCCTTCTGGTCCGCAGCCCAGGCGGCGAACTGACTCCTGGCATCGCGGGCCTCGCCGCGGGAGAGGCTGCCGTCTTCGACGAGGTATCCAAGACCCTTGCTGAAGCCCGAAACGATTTCCGTGGTGCTCGGACAGCCGGGGATTCCCGGCGCTGCGGACACCGATGCGGCGAAGGGAGCCGCAAACCCGGCGACGGTCAACGCCGCAGCCACGACGGCCAGGCGAGCCGGCCGGACGAAACGAGTGCTGCCAACCGTGATCATGTGATGACTCCTTGCCTTTCGGCGTATCCCTACCGGCTGTCGACAGCCGCTGGCAACGCCAGCGTCACCGTCGTGCCGGAACCGATCTCGCTATCGATCCCCACCGTTCCGCGATGCGTGAACACGATCTCGCGTACGATGGAGAGTCCCAGCCCAAATCCTGCATCGTCCTCATCCGGTCCCCGCTGGAACCGGTCGAACGCCCGCTCGGCCGTCTGGCGGTCCATGCCGGTGCCGGTGTCTGCCACCGCGAGTCGCACCATGCCGTCCGCGCCCTCCGCCGAAAGCGATACCGATCCGCCAGAACCGGTGTGCCGGAGGGCGTTGTCGACGAGATTGCCGAGCGCCTGAGCAAGCCGGTCGTCGTCAGCCTGCACCGCGAGACCCGGCGCGGAACGGTAGGCCAGCTCCACCTCTCTCGCCCTTGCGGACGGCGAGAATCTCGCCACGGTTCGCGCGAAGACGTCGTCGACGCCCAACGCCTCGAATCTCAGGCGCGACTGGCCAGATTCCAGCCGGGAAAGGTCGAGAAGTTCATCGACCAGGCGACCCATCCGCTCGGACTCGGCCTCGATCGTCACCAGCGCCCGTTCCCGCGATTGCGGATCCGCCGCCACGCCCGATCGGAGCGCCTGCGCATATCCTCGCACGCTGGTCAGGGGGGTGCGCAGTTCGTGGGCTACATCGGCGAGCAACGCCCGCTGGCTGCGGTCGACCGCGGCAACGGTCCGCGACATGGCATTGAAGCGGGCGATGAGCAATCCGATTTCATCGGGTCCCTCGCCCGGGACATGTTGGGCGAAATCGCCGCGGGCCATCGCGTCGGCAGCGGCGGCGAGCGCGGAGACCGGAGCGGAAACCGCCTTGCTCATCATCAGGCCGGCCAGCGCGGCGACGCCGATCGCCGTCGCAAGGGCGATGCCGTACCGCGTCGACAACCGCTCGACCGCTTCCGGGCGGGTCGGCGGCGCGGCGACGAAAAGCGCGGAATCGGGAGGGCGCGCATCGACCGCCATCACGACCCGGTAGCCCGCGAGAGGGTTGGGTTCACCCTGCTTGGGCACAGCCTCGGAGCGAACGATGCCATCCTCTGGCTCTGCGTCCGCCTGCAAATCGGCCAGCGGTTCGACAAAGGCGGAAATGCGCTGCCCCTTGAGACTGCGTTCGACCTCGGTGTCCAGTTGAACACTGCCGTCAGGGTCGATCAGGAGAACGCGGATGCCCATCGAGACCGCTTGCTGGCGGAGCGCTTCCTCGATCGGCATGGGGAGCAGCCCATATTTGCTGCCCTGGGTGCGATTGGCATAGTTGGTTTCGACCAGCAGCGGCACCGCAAGATCCTGCAGTTGCTCGATGTGCAACCGCCGGGATTCGTGCGCCAGCACCCAGGTGCTCATCAGCATGATGACGAGCAAGGCGACCAGCAGCACGCCAGCATGCGAGAGCGTAAGCCGAGACCGAAGCGTTCTGGGCCAGAAGACGGGCCTGCTCAAGACCGTTGCCAGCGTTACCAACCTGCATCACCCCCAGGGCATTCCCTCTCGTGGCGGGTAGCGTGGCCGCGCCGGGTTACAGGCGGGTAACGGCGACCGGGATCCTATGCCTCCGGCAAGGACAGCCGGTAACCGGTTCCACGCACAGTTTCGATGCCGACGCCGGTGCCCGCCT
>CAIPGK010000624.1 GCA_903864575.1 uncultured Chloroflexota bacterium | reverse complement strand
GCCAGATCAGGCGCGGTGCACGACCTCGCCGTCGGTCACGGTGAGCAGCACTGGCAGCGTCGGCAGGGCGTCGCCGCCGCACTCGACGGGATCGGCGGCGAAGGCGGTCAGGTCGGCCCGGAACCCCGGGGCGATGCGTCCGTTGAGATGGGACTCGCTCACCGTCCGCGCGGCTTCGCTGGTGTAGCCCTCGAGCACCTCGAGCGGAGTCAACGCCTGCCCGGGACCAACCTGAAAGCCGCCGACGTTTCCGCCCTCGCGGCGGAGTTGCGCCCACGCCATGCCTTTGCGCGGATCGTAGTGGGCGACCATCCAGTCGGAGCCGAGGGGAAGGATCGCTCCCGAGTCCTTGAGTTCGCGTGTCCTGAACTGCCGCCGGATGCGGTCTTCGCCCACGCGCTCGCTCCAGGCGTCGGTGCGGTCCTCGCGGGTGGCGAACATGTGGAGGGGCTGCATCGAGGCGACAACGCCTTCGGCCGCAAAGCGCGGCAGGTCGCTGTCCTCGACCAGCTCGCAGTGTTCGATGCGGTGGTGAATGCCCGGCGCCGCGCCCGCCGCCTTGTAGGCGTCAAGAGCGCAGCGTACGGCCATGTCGCCGACCGCGTGGGTGATGCACTGGTGGCCCGACCGCGCGAAGAGGGCGACGGCGGCCTTGTACTTGTCGGGGTCCGGCCAGAATGGGGCCAGGCCGTCGCCGTGAGTGTCGGGCCGGGTCAGCCAGGCGGTTCCGGATTCGATCACGCCGTCGATGAAAAACTTGGCGACGCCAGCCCGCCAGCGGCGGCCCTTTTCGTCACGGTACTCCTTCAGGTGGTCCCACTCGGCGAGATCCATGTCGGGTTTGATCCACATCGGAAGGACAACGCGGCAGGTGAGGTCGCCGCGTTCCTCCATGCGGCGGAGCATGTCGATGGCCCAGGGGTCCCCGTCCATCGCATGGAGATTGGTCAGGCCGACGGAGTTGAAGGTCCGGAAGGCCTTGACGAAGATGTCGTACATCTCCTCGTCGGTCAGTTGCGGCATAACCGATTCGACGAGATCGAGCGCGGCCCACTCCTGCAACTCGCCGGTCGGCGCGCCGTCCGCGTCACAGACGATCGCGGCTGCCTCGCTGAACGGTCGGGGGCCATCGATTCTGGCGGCATCGAGGGCGGCCTGATTGACCACGGCGCTATGGCCGTCAAAGAAGTTGATGAAGGTGGGCTGACCACCGGTGGCGGCGTCGAAGACGGAACCACGGATGCCGGTTTCCAGAAAAGGTTCGAAGGTGCAGCCCCAGCCGACGATCCATTTTCCGGGGCCGACCCGCTCCCGCTCGGCCGCGATCGCGGCGCGGATCTCGTCGAGGTCGCGCGCGGAGGTGAGGTCCACGCCCTGCGTCCGCAGCGCGCCCATGAATGGGTGGATATGCGGGTCGGCGAGACCGGGAACTACAGTCACGCCAGTCCCGTCGATGATCTCGGTGGCGCGGTTGCAGAGCGAGCGAATGTCCGCGTCGTCACCGACGGCGACAATCTGGCCGTCGCTCATCGCGATCGCGGATGCGAAGGGGCGGGACGGATCGAGGGTGCGCACGCGTGCGCCGACGATGGCGAGCGTCGGGGTTGCGGACATAGTGAACCAGGCCTCCGGTGGATGCGGTCAAGCAGCTGCATCGCGGCTGCAACGAACGCCGGGATGATACGACCCGCGCGTCCGGCGTGTCCGACTGGTCGTTGGCTATCGATCCAACCGATTGGTCCGTGAAAACGAAACGACCACCCGTTTTCCCATTGCGAGGAGAAGGTCGGAAGCGGCAACGCTTAGCAAGATGGTACGAGAGATTTTCCGATCTGAATAAAGTGTACGTACAGTATCCTTTCACAATCGGTGATTGTGGGTCACAATTGTGCGGTAGTGGGCTTCGATGGGCGCGAAACCGACCGCGCAATCTGTTCGTCAAGGAACTCGACGCGCCACCCACAGATGACGCGACACGCGCTCGGGGGAGCCCTGATGGGTCTGGGAAACTGGAAAGGGATTGAACCGATGAACGAACGTCAGGAGATGCCGTGGGTCCGGCGACTGGTTGTTGCCGCCGCGGTCTTCGGACTTGTTGGTGGAGCAGCCGCGCCGGCGATGGCTCAGGACGAAGCGGCCACCGCAGGTGAGGAAGCTGCTGCGCAGGAACCCGCAACGCTCGAGGAAGAGGTCTTCGCCCAGTTGGCAGTCGATGACGCCGCGCAGGCCGCGGCGGCGGATGTTCCCGCGGAGGGCGAAGCTGCCGCGCCGGTAGAAGATCCGGGAGCGGCTGAAGAGTCCCTGACGCAGGATGCCGCCGCCGAGACCGCGGACGCTGCGGGAGCTCCGGCCGAAGAGGCCGCGGTTCAGGAGGTGGCCCCCGTCGATCAGGGGGTACCCGCGGAAGCGATCCTGCCGGTGCCGGACCCGGTCCAGCCGACCTACATGACGCCCGATCAGCTGATCCAGGGAGAATTTCCCGGTGTGGCGGCGGACGAATCCGGCCCCGTCGATGCTGTTGCGGCTCCCGCTGAAGAGGCGGCTGTCGCTCCCGAGGATGATGCCGCGCGCTCCGGTCGCCACAATGGTGGCGGTGGTGGCACCGAGGATCTCATTGGCGGCGTGATCGAGGGTGTCGTAACCGGCGGCACTGACGAGGAGGCGCTACCCGAAGACGCGATCGTCGTCGACGGCGGCTCCATCGACAACAGCACCACCGTGGACGGCGCCGCGGAAGGCGGCACGGGCGTCGCGGACGGCGGCGGTGGCGATGGAAACGAGGCGGTTGCCGTCGCGGGCGATGGCGGAAACACCGGAGCCGATGGCAACAACCGCGGGGGGCGCCAGGGACGACCAAATCTCGCCGGCATCGCTCGCGGCGGTGCTGGCCGGGGTGGCGATCTGGGGCTGGCCGATCGCGCCATTGCCGCGGTTGGCAACGGCGGGTTCGCGAACGCAAATGCGAACGGCGGCACCATCATGATGGGCCCGATCATCTCGGGCAACAACAAGGGCAACACCATCCTGGTCGGCAGCGATGGCGGATGCATCGATGGGCCGGTGTACATCGATGGCGGTGACGTCGACAACAGCCTGAACATCAATCTCGACGCGAGCGGCGGCATCGCCATCGCGGATGCCTCGGGCGGCAGCAACAATTCGGGCATGGCGGGCGGCGGCGGCGACGCTGGCGCGCTGTCCAGCGTGGGCAATGGCGGCGACGCCCGGGCCAACGCCAATGGTGGCACCATCATGATGGGTCCGATCATTTCGGGCGGGAACGAGGGCAACACCATCGAGGTGGCCGGCGGATCATGTGGCGAGTCCCCCGCGCCCGCTCCGGATCAGGGCAAGCCTGGGAAGCCGGGCAAGCCTGGCGTCGAGAAGCCGGGCAAGCCGGGCGGCGTGGTGATCCTCTCGGGCGGCAAGGTGAAGACCCCGAAGATCAAGGCTGTGCCGAGCACCGGCGTGGGCGACGTCTCCGTGCTGGTTTCCGCGCTGGTGGCCGCTGGCGGCAGCCTTGCGACCGGAGCGGTCGGGCTTCGTCGTCGCCAGCGCTGACCCGGCGTGATGCGATCGTTTCCCGGGGGCGCGCCGATCACGGCGCGCCCTCGGCCCGTTCCGGGATGACGGCGAGGCTTCGGGTGACGCATGCTTTGCGGACGACGCGCGATTCGACGCAATGGAGGCACAGGTGAACGTCAGCGAGACCGTGATTGCCGATGGGGTGGTGGCGATCGTTCGGTTGGATGATCTTTCCGGCGCGGTCCCGATGACGCGCGCGCTTGTCGACGGCGGGATTCGTGCGGTGGAGTTCACCTTCACGAACCGGAACGCTCCTCGCGCGATCGAGGCAGCACGTCAGTCGCTCGAGGGCGTCGCGCTGGTGGGCGCGGGCACGGTGCTCGATGCGGAGACGGCGCGGACCGCCATCCTTGCCGGGGCGCAGTTCATCGTGACGCCGGTGGTCTCGCTTCCGGTCATCGAGCTCTGCAGGCGGTATTCCATCCCGACCGTGATCGGCGCGTTCACGCCGACCGAGATTCTCACCGCATGGCAGGCCGGGGCCGCGTTCGTGAAGGTCTTCCCGGCGAGCGCGGGTGGTCCAACGTACGTGAAGGACGTGCGTGGACCGCTGCCGCAGGTGCGGTTGATTCCGACCGGCGGCGTGAGCGCGGAGAATGCGGCCGAGTTCATCAAGGCCGGGGCGAGCGCGGTGGCGCTGGGCAGCAATCTCGTGGACCCGAAATTGGTCGCCGCCGGGGATTGGTCGGCATTGACCGCTCGCGCGGAATCGATGGTTGGCATCGTGCGTCAGGCGCGGGGATAGCGCCCGCAGGATGCGGCCGGTTTTATGTTCTATCTGGTCGGAGCTCGGAGGCAGCAATGGGGCGAATCTGGTCCATCTTCCGACTGGCGGCAATCCTGATGATGATGGTGGCCGCTCCGCTGGTTGCGAGAAGAGCTGCGGTCGCGCTGCCGAATCCGTTCACGGATACCCTTGTCGCCAGCGTCCCCGCACCGATCGATCTTGCGGTGGTCGAGCGAGGTCCACTGCGAGGCGCCATCTTCGTGACCTCGAAATCCGGAGCGCTCTACTACATCCCGAGTGGTTCCGGTCAGGCGCGGAAGGTGCTGGATCTGACGGGGCGGGTTTGCAGCGATGGCGAGCGCGGGATGCTCGGCGTGGCGCTCGACCCCCGGTTCGGGGCAGGATCCAACGGGATTTACCTCTACTACACCGCCGAGGAGGCGAGTTGCGTAAACCGGGTCTCCCGATTCGAGATTCGCAGCAGCGGTTCGGTTGACCTTGGGAGCGAGAAGATGCTGGTCGAAACCGCGCCGCTCGGGCCAACCAACCACAACGGCGGCGATCTCGAATTCGGCGCGGACGGCTATCTCTACGTCTCGGTCGGCGAGAATGGCAGGCCGTCGCTTGCGCAACGCCGCAACTCCTACTTTGGCAAGATTCTCCGCGTTACCACCACCGGCGCTCCCGCGCCCGGCAACCCGTGGAAAATCCGGAAGGGAGCGATCGCGTGCGGCCTCGATGGCCGGGCAAAGAAAGCGCCATGCGCTGAGGTCTTTGCCCTTGGGCTGCGAAACCCCTTCCAGATCGCCTTCGCTCCGGGATCGAACAACTTCATGATCAACGACGTCGGGCAGTCCACCTGGGAGGAGATCGACCGGGGCCGCAAGGGCGCCAACTACGGTTGGCCGGCGCGAGAGGGACCCTGTCCGCAGGGGATGGTCCTGCCGTGCCCGGCCGTGCCTGCGGGATACACCGATCCGGTCGCGTGGTATGGCCATGACTCCGGCTGCGATTCGATCACGGCAGGCGCGTTCGTGCCATCGTCGGCAGGTTGGCCGTCGGAGTTCGATGGAGACTATCTCGTCGCGGATTTCATCTGCGGCAATGCGTCCGCGCTGTCCGATCCGCTTGGGCCCACACCGGTGCTGGCATCGTTCCTCGATGCGCTCGGGCCGGTCGTTGCCTGGGAGTTCGACCCGGTGCAGCCCGGCTCGCTGCTGTACACGAATCTGATTGGGGAGATCAGGCGTATCTCCACCGGATAGGGATCCAGGGGAACTCGCGTCTGCCATCCTGCCCGGTGCGTTTCCCGCTGCGTTCCGGCGACACGCGCGCGCGATCGCGCGTCGGGAGTTGTCCATGAGGGGAATGTCGGGGCGGCGAATGCCGTTGATGCTGGCCGCAGCGGCGCTGCTCGCGGTGGCGGGTGGCGCGCGAGCCTTTCAGGACGTAGCGGTCTCTCCTGCGAAGGGCCATACCGCGGTCGTCGCGCAGGGGTTGGCCACGATGCCACCGGGCGACGCAGGATGGCGGGTTTCCCGCCAGCGAGTTGCCGCGGACACGGCGCGTGAGGATGCCGCTCCAGGCTTCGTGGTGGCAGATTCTGGCGCGTTGCTGGTCGACGATGGCGGCAATCGGCGCACGCTCATCCGGCCGGGTGAGGCGGGATTTTCCCCGGTCGCCGCCCAGTCGGTAGCGCCTGCGGCTGGCCCCGATGCGTCCTATTACGAGATCGATCTGACCGGATCGGCGGACGCCGGTGCGCCTGCTGGCGAGGTGATTTACGCCAGCCCGTCCTTTGCCGCTCCTCCCGGAGAACGGTCGTTGACCTTGCTCCGGGACGTACTCGTGGCTGGTGAGGCGGCCAGCATCGGGATGCAGGATGCGCCGGCGCTTGTGCTCGCGCTTTCCGGGACGGTCACGGTCGAGGCGGCCGATGGATCATCCGCGAACCTCGATGCGGGAAATGCGGGCTCGTTTTCCGGCGATCTGGTGGTGCGGGGGAATGGCGCGGAGCCGTCGGCGTTCGTCGCCGCGATCATTGCGCCGGGGCCGGGCTCGCCCGTCAGTGCT
>CAIPGK010000623.1 GCA_903864575.1 uncultured Chloroflexota bacterium | reverse complement strand
GCGATCGCCACCGCGATCACCGGCTCGACGGCGGAAATGATGCTCGCCTCACTTGATTGCAGCCTCGTCATGGAGAACAGGTAGAACGAGGTCGGCAGCAACGTGGTAACGAGGCCCAGCAGCAGGGCCATGATCGCCAAACGTCCCGGCTCGGGCCACGCTGTCGGCGATGCAAGCGCCTTGATGACGACCAACCCGAACGCGCCGAAAAGCAGGTACCAGGCGATGATCGTTTCCGGAGCATAGCGGCCGAGCAGGCGCTTCCCGAGCAGGCTGTATCCCGCGTAGGCGACGGCGGCGAGCAGGATCCAGGCGATCCCCCGCGGCGTGCCAGCGAGGCTTCCCGGGTGGTTCAGTCGAACGACGAGCGCGATGCCCACGAGACTCATCGCAAGTGCTGCGATCTTCACACCTGTCAGTCGCTCGCCGAGCCAAAGCGCCCCACCCGCTGTCACGAGACTCGGCGCAAGGTAGAGAAGCGTGATGGCCACCGAGGCACTCGTTCCAGCAACCCCGAACGATACGGCGACATAGAAAAAAGTCACCGACCAGAACCCGAACCCGGCAAGGGCTGGCACGTCAGCGCGCGAAATCTTTAGTCGCTGGGGATTCGTGACCGCAAGCCAGAACCAGAGGAACGCAGCGGCAGTCCCGGCACGCAATAGCGCGAGCGTAACGCCGTCGACCGCGTCGTCCCGAAGAAAGAGCGCCAGTAACGGGGCAGTCGTCGCCCAGCAGGCAGCGGCGGCAAGCACCGCGCCCACGGCGAGCCTCCGGCCGGAGCGTGCGATTTTCGCAGCAGCCGGCACGGGACCATGTGCTCCTGTTGGGACCGTTTCGGAATCAGTCAAACTGGAAGTCGACCCCGACACCCTCCGCTCGCGCGCGGTCATAAGCCCTTCGCGCAACCACCACATCCTGCACCGCGTTGCCGACCGATTTGAAGACGGTCAACTCCCCGGCCGAGACGCGGCCCGGCGCGCGGCCTGCCGCGACATCACCGAGTTCACGGCTGAAATGCTCCGGACCGCAAAGTCCATCGTTCATTGGCTTTACGAGATCACCCGCTTCGGCCAGCACCGCCTCGATCGCGTCGACCACGACGGTGGCGTTTACGATGAGGTCCGGAGGAAGTTCCTGCATGTCGTGAGTGTATGCGCCAACCGCGTTGACATGCGTCCCCGGTCGAACCGCTGACGCGCTGAATACGGGGGAGCGCGCCGATGTCGAAGCACAGACCACGTCCGCCTCCGAAACCGCGGCATCCGCGTCCATGGTGTATTCCACACGGTCGACCAGATCGGGCCAGTCGCGGGCGAGAGCCTCGGCAAATCTGGCTCGCTTGTCCTCGGTTCGGTAGAACTGGATCACCCGCTCGATCGGACGCACGGCGCAGACGGCGGCGATCTGTGTTACGCCCTGCGCGCCCGCGCCGATGTTCGCCAGCACGCGGCTCTCCGGCCGCGCCAGCAGATCGGTCGCCGCGCCGGAAACCGCGCCGGTGCGAAGCGCCGTCATGTAGGTGCCGTCCATGACCGCCATCGGCACGCCCGTCTCCGGGTCGATCGCCGCGACGAGCGCATTGATCACCGGCAGACCGCGCGACGGGTTGTTCTTGAAGACCGATACGATTTTCAACCCGAGCGCATCCATCGCAGGAACATGGGCGGGCATGAACAGCGCGTCTCCGGCATGCTCCTCGATCGGGATCACGATGCGGAGCGGCGAGACTGTGCGCCCGGCGGAGAGTTCGGCAAAGGCCTCTTTCATCAACTCCACGGCGTCGGCCATCGGGACGAGGCGCCGGAGATCGGCTCGGGTCAACAACAGCATCGTGATTCCCTTCGGCGAGAACGTCGGCGGCATGAGATGCGCGAGTCTACCGGGAGCATTGAGGGCTGGCAACGCTCAGGTATTCTCTCCGCAGTCGAAGAGCGTTCGCCGGAGAATACGCCCATGCCCGCCGACCTCGGCCAGATCGTCGCAGCCATCACGGCCTATCTCGACCCCGCACAGATGACCGACTACTGCGTGAACGGTTTGCAGGTCGATGGCGGCGTTTCAAAAATCGAGCGAATCGCTGTCGGCGTTAGCGCCAACATGACGCTCTTGCGGGCGGCTGCTGATTGGGGGGCACAGGCTGTCCTCGTTCATCATGGACTCTACTGGTTCACAGACGATCCGGCGTCAGACCCCGCCAGGCCCATCGACGACGCCCGCGCCCGGTTTCTGCGCAACCATGGGATGAGCCTGCTCGCATGGCACCTGCCGCTGGACGCCCATCCTGAGGTCGGCAACAACGCCGGGATCGCGCGCCGGCTCGGGCTCGACGTCGAATCGCGCGAGTTCGCCTGCATGCCGGAAGCGGGGCCGTGCATCGGCGTCATTGCGGCCGCGCCTGACGGGTGTTCCGTCGCGGAGCTTGCGGACAGATGCCGGGACGTGTTCCATCAGGACCCGCTTGTCGTGGACGGAGGGCCGCATCGCATTCGGCGGATCGCGATCGTATCGGGCGGCGGCGCGGGCGAAACGT
>CAIPGK010000622.1 GCA_903864575.1 uncultured Chloroflexota bacterium | reverse complement strand
GGTGGAGCGACACGAGGTCATGCTCGACCGGGTGGAGGACACTCGCCAGGAAATTGACGCTCGCTTCACCGATGCCCGCGCCGCGCAGGAACAACGCTTCGAGCGGTTGATCGAGCGAGTGGAAGATCTTGCGGAAGCCCATCGCGATCTCGGTTTCCGGATCACCTCGCTGGGCAGCCAGGTAGACGAATTACGGCTGACCGACCACGCGATCCGGCGCGACTCCTGGGTGCGCGAGGAACAGCGCGTCAGGCTCCGGCTGGAACAGGCGCAGGAGGAACTGGACATGCTTGGCATCCAGCGCAAAGAGGCCGAAGGCAAGATGGAATCCTCGGTTCCGGCACGCGGCCAACGGAAGCAAACGGATCATTGAAATGTGTCCGTTCAGGCAGGACCCAATGGTCTGAATCAGGCGCCGAATGGTTGACAGGAGGCCCGGAAGGTTGATAAGGTGTTTCCGCAGGCAGCGTGCTAACGCAATGGCTGCAGGGCTTTCGGTCGCGCCGCCCGTAACGCGCGACGAAGCGGCAGAAAGGATCACAGCATGGCGCAGGGTGTGAGCGGGGTGATGACCCGCCAGAGCGTGCGCAACGTGTGGGTCTTTCCTGCCGTCAATACGGAGGCCCGAAGAACGGGCTAACTCATCGGAGTACGGCTGGGATGGATGCCGCACTCCGTTTTTATTGCTTGCCGTTGGCGAGGATGGTCGCTCGCGGGAAGCCGAAAGTCGCGCCGTGAGGCCGCGATTGCTCAAGGAGGACTCAGGTCTCTTCAACCCGACACCTGCGGGACGATCGAGGGGCTGCTCGATCGGAGACCTTTGGAGGGAAGGACTTGATCACAACCGTCACGGCATCGCGCCGCCTTGTTGCCGCGCTGGCCGCATTCATGATCCTTGCGCCCGTTGCGCCATCTGGCGTGTTCGCAGCGCCAGGAATCGCTCCGGGAGAGGCAGTTACGGTCGCTTCCGATTCGAGCGCACTCCTTCGCGTAGAACCTGGGTATGGCGCCGAAGTGGTCAGTGAGGTGGCCCCCGGTACCTGGACCAGCATCGTTAGCGGTCCCTACTACGACACGGAAGGACTCGAATGGTTCGAGGTCGACGCAGGTGGGTTCCTCCCGTCCAGCGTTCTCGCCTACGAATCAACCGACAGCGGGTACATCGACTCCGCTCAGGAGGTTTCTTCCGAGGCGGTTGCAGAGGATGCCTCCTACGAGGCTCCCGCGGAGATCGCTTACGAGGACCCCGCTGCCGTCGATCAGGGCGGCTATGACCCGAGCGCGGTCATCGCGACCGCGTGGATCGGTGGCACTGGCGGTGAAGGCGCCGCTTGCCGCTCCGATGCCTCCTTCGATGGCAGCGAACTCACGGCCGTTTGGGATGGACAGGAAGTCGGCATTCTCGGCGACCCGGTCGGCGAATGGCAACCGGTGAGCTGCGATGGCATGGCCGGGTTTGTTCACGCCTCCTTCATCTCGTGGGAACAGCCGTCGTCCTTCACGGATAGCGCGGCGGGCGCCAACGGGCAGGACAGCCGTGACGTGATCGACGAGGCTCCTGCGGTCGCGCCGGAGGCCGAGGCGCAGCAGCCCGAAGGCGACCGCGCAAGTCGGCGGTCGGACAATGGCGACACGTCGCGGGGTCGCGAGGGCGGCAAGGGCCGCGGCGCTAACGCTGGCGGCGATGGCTCCTCTGGCACGGAGGCGATCGAGCCCACCCGCGGCCAGGCGATGGTCGACTTCGCGATGCAGTATGTGGGTTACCCCTACGTCTACGCTGGCGAAGGCCCGCACGCGTTCGACTGCTCCGGGTTTACGATGTACGTCGCCCGTGAAGTGCTCGGGATGGACATCACCCACGACATGTTCACCCAGATCGAGCTTGGCACTTCGGTCACGCACGACGAGCTCCTCCCCGGTGATCTGGTGTTCTTCGGGGATACCTTCCGGGACGGGCTTTCGCACGTCGGCATCTATATCGGCAACGGCCAGTTCGTTCATGCCGAGAACGAGGACACTGGCGTTCGAGTGAGTGAACTCGATTCCGACTACTACGGTTCGCGCTGGTACGGGGCGACTCGCATCTGGTAAGCCACGCGAACG
>CAIPGK010000621.1 GCA_903864575.1 uncultured Chloroflexota bacterium | reverse complement strand
GCCGCGCCCGCCGACGACCACGCGCGAGAGCGGCCAGCCACAGCGGGGGCACGCTCCGTGGCCGCCCTGACCATAGACGCGAAGGTTGAACTGGTTCTCGCCTGCCTGTCCCGACGCATCACGATAGCTGGAGAATGTCGTACCGCGCCGCTCCACGCCCTCCCGCAGCACTGCGCGAATTGCCCGGTGCAAGGACGCGATCTGGGAATCGGACAGGCTGTTCGCGGGCCGCTCCGGGTGAAGGCGGGCGCGGAACAGGGCTTCATCGGCATAGATGTTGCCGAGTCCTGCGACCACCTCCTGGTCCAGCAGTACGCTCTTGAGTTTGCCGGGACGATGGGCGAGCGCGCGGGCCAACCAGTGCGCGGTGAACCGGGGACCGAGCGGTTCCGGTCCGAATCGGCGTTCGAGCCGGGAGAGATCGTCTCGGGACAGGTGCAGCACTCGGCCGAACTTTCGCTGGTCCGCGTATCGCAATTCATTGCCGTCATCGAGCACGATGGTCAGGTGTTCGAAGCGCAGCCGCGGAGTGTCAGCGGGCACGATTTCGAGATGACCTGTCATCCGCAGGTGAACCATCAACGCGGTTCCATCGTCCAGATCGAGCAGCAGGTATTTCGCGCGACGCCGCGCGGCGATGAACGTCCGGTGGAGAATCCGCGCCGCAACCGCCTCGACCGGCTCGCTGCCGATGACCCCCGGAAAGTCCACGAGGCGCAGCGAGACGATGCGGCGGCCGATCAGCGGCGCCTCCAAAGACTGGCGGACGGTTTCCACTTCCGGCAGTTCAGGCATCGGGCATACTTGGTGGCGTCTGGCTCGCGGGTCGAAGGATGCCAGCGTAGCATGTGGCCGTGCGTCGACGGGAGCGAGGAATGACCGACCGGAGCGATTGCATCTTCTGCCGGATTGCCGATGGCGCGTTTGGCACAGACATCGTGGCGGAGAACGAGCACGCGGTTGCGTTTCGGGACATCCAGCCGCAGACCCCGAGCCATGTGCTGGTCGTTCCGCGCAAACACATCACGGGGTTGCGTGAACTCGAACCGGAGGATGGCGAGCTGACGGTCGGGGTCTTGCAATTGGCGCGGGAAGTGGCTCGGCGGGAAGGCCTGCTCGACGGCGGGTACCGCGTGACCACCAACGATGGGGCGGACGCGGGACAGACGGTCTTTCATCTTCATTTCCATGTGCTCGGTGGCCGCAGGCTGACCGAGCCGCTCGGCTGAACGCAGCCAGGATTCGTCCCCGACCGGGGAATCGGCAAGGATCGAACCAAATGGAACTCACGGTACGCCAGCGCCTTGAATCGGACATGAAGGACGCCATGCGCGCGGGCGACGCCCAGACGCGGGATGCGATCCGCTACATCCTCTCCGCAGTGAAGAACGCCGAGATCGATGCCCGGACCAACCCGGCGTCCTTCGATGCCGTGGCGACCGTCCGCAAGGTCGGGAAGCAACTTGCCGACGCCATCGAGCAGTACCGCGCGGCGGGCCGGGACGATCTCGCAGCAAAGGAGCAGGCTCAACTCGATGTGCTCCAACGCTACCTGCCGGTGGAACTCTCCGACACCGATCTTGCGGCGCTGGCGGATGAGGTTGTCAGGGAGATTGGCGCTGCTGGCCCCAAGGACATGGGCAAGGTTATGCCCGCGCTGATCGCCAAAGTTCAGGGCCGCGCGGCAGGCGGGCGAATCAGTGGCGCGGCGAAGGATGCACTTGCCCGGATCGCGAGCGCCGGGTGACCGGGAAGGGTTCACCGTTCGATCTGGAGTTTGACCTGCTGACCGAGACCGAAGCGCCCGCCGACTTCTCTCCCGAACGGGCGGAACGGCTTGCGCGTCATCTTCTCGGCGCGGAGCAGGCCGCCGGGTCGTGGTCGGTCGCGGTCGCGCTGGTGGATGATTTCCGGCTGCAGGAGCTCCACCGCGATTTCATGGGCATTGACGAGCCGACCGACGTGATGACCTTCGCGGCCGGGATTCCCGGGATGGGCGGCGGTGACATCGTGATCTCCGTCGATCGAGCCGCGGAGCAGGGTCCGGAGCATGGCCTCACAGCTGCGGAGGAGACGATGTTTCTCATCTCCCACGGTCTGCTTCACCTGTGCGGATGGGAGGATGCAACCGATACCGAGCGCGCCGTGATGCTCGACCGCCAACGGGAAATTATCGCCTCGTTCGGCGAGTGAAGCCGGCGCTGATTTCCCGCGTGAGATCGAGATTGACTACTACGCGTCGTCGCCGGTCAGGATCGCCCGGCGAAGCACGTCGGCGGCGTGCATCGCGGCTCGCCGCTGGACCTCAGGATAGGCGGCCTTAAGCGGGAAGGTTTCTTCCGCCGTCAGGGCTCCGGCGATGGCAACGACGACCGGACCCTCGAACAGGCCGTTTCCGGCTGGCGTGACATCGGCGGTGAGGCCCAGACCTACCTCCACGCCCAGCCGTTCCACCGCCAGCGCTGCCAGTTCCCCAGCCGTTCCCGCGCCACGTGCGAATGCCAGTCCTCCTAGCAGGACATCTCCTGCATCAGGTTCCCCGAGCAGGAAACTGGCGAACTTGCCGCCGCTGCCGGACTCCGCGACTCCGAGCGTCGCGCCGGTTGCCCGCAGGTGGTCGAGCAGGACGGCGGGCAGGGAGCGCTCGTCCTCCGTATAGATTGTTGCGCCGAGCCGTTCCCGGATCTCGTGCAGGGTGGCGTTCAGGCTCGTCAGGGACTCATCCTCGGTGTTGCCCGCGGCAGTGACGACGACATGCACACCATCGTCCTTTGCGTAGGTTCCGACGTAGGGATTCACCTGTTTGGTGATCTCCCCAAGCTGCTGGGCAACGAGCGATTCGCCGATGCCAAGCGTCCGCAGGTTGGTGGATCGATAGACCCGGTTGGGCAGCAATGGAGTGATGCGGGGAAGGGCCTGCTCCTTCCACATCCGGAACATCTCGCGCGGCACGCCGGGCATCGCGACAATCACGGCGTCTCCCGCGCGAACGAACCAGCCGGGCGCGGTTCCAACCGGGTTCGGCAGTGCTTCGGCGCTCGGAATCAGCCACGCCTGCTTTGCGTTCCTCGCGGCCATCTCGACGCCACGCTGGGCGAAGTAGGCCCGGATGGTTTCCAGCAGTTCGGGATCGACGACCGGCGTTTCACCGACCAGCGCCGCGATCGCTTCCCGGGTCATGTCATCGTCGGTCGGCCCGACGCCGCCGGTGCAGATGACAAGATCGGCCTCGGTCGCGGCGCGTCTGATCGTCTCGGTCAGTCGAGCCAGATCGTCGCCAACCTGAGTGACGTGGATCAACTCGATCCCCTGAGCGATCAATTCCCGGGCGAGCCAGGTCGCGTTGGTGTCAGTCAACGCGCCGTGCATGAGCTCGCTGCCGATGGAGATGATGTAGGCGCGCATGGACATCCCTGACCGTGGAGAGGCCGGCGGCGCGTTGGCGTTCGAGGCTGCCGGCTGGACTGGCCGCGTCCCTTGAGCACGGCTCGCGGGAGTAGATGCCGCTGGCGTCGGGGTGTCAAGAGTCCGGGGTACGTCCGATCTTTCCGGGGCGAATGCACGCGCTCGTGGATTTCATTCCCACCGCTTGCGGACGCATCAGGTTCCCGGAACCATCCGGGCCGGTGCGCACTGCACCGGCCCGGATCGATTCGGCGCGCTGGATGCGATCGTCCTGGTACCCTCGGAGGGGATCGAACCCCCAACCTCTTGGTTCGAAGCCAAGCGCTCTATCCATTGAGCTACGAGGGCGAGCACCTTCTGTCACGAGTCTACCACGCGGCCGGGACTCGG